>NZ_JAELTL010000007.1:0-142571 GCF_016428815.1 Serratia sp. ASV30
GTTCCGCTGGCGCTGCCGGGCGGCCACCTACGCCAACTGGCCGGTGCTGCGTTATATGCTGCGCGGCAATACGGTTTCCGATGCCCCGCTGATTATCGGCAGCCTGGATCCCTGCTACTCCTGTACCGACCGCGTCACGCTGATCGATATCAACAAGCGTAAGGCGAAGACCGTGCCGTACAAGGAGATTGAACGTTACGGGATCGAACGCACCAATTCACCGTGCAAGTGAGGGAGGGATCATGCTGAAACTGTTTAAAACCATCCTGAAGGCCGGTGAAGTCACGGTGAAATACCCGTTTAAGCCGCTAGAGGTGTGCCCGGGTTTTCGTGGCAAGCCAGAGTACGATCCTGAGCAGTGTATCGCCTGCGGCGCCTGCACCGTGGCCTGCCCGGCGAATGCGTTAACCATGGAAACCCATGAAGCCAGCGGCGAGCGCGTCTGGCAGTTGTTCATTGGCCGTTGCATCTTCTGCGCACGCTGTGAAGAGGTTTGCCCGACGCGGGCAATCAGGCTGTCGGAACAGTTTGAAATGGCGGTGATGCACAAGCCCGATCTGTATATCCGCGCCACCTTTACCCTGCTCAACTGCCGCAGTTGCCAGCAGCCCTTTACGCCAACCAAATCGGTGAATTACGCCCTGGCGTTGCTGGCCCACGCGGGCATGGGGGCAGACAGCATTGAGGCCTTACGGCCCCAGTTCGAAACCTGCCCCGCCTGCAAGCGTAAACAGACTTTGAGTCAGCATCGGCCGATGAAACTGAGCCAGCCGACGGGAGCGAAATAATATGACGATGCCCGATATCAAGGTTAATCATCACCGCAGCACGCCGATCACCGTTGATGAACAGACCGCCAAACTCAAGAGCAAGCTGCTGAAGGATATCAAACGCTCGGCCTATGTGTATCGCGTGGACTGCGGCGGCTGTAACGGCTGTGAGATTGAGATCTTCTCCGCTATCACGCCGGTATTTGATGCCGAGCGCTTTGGTATCAAGGTAGTCCCCTCACCGCGCCATGCCGATATTCTGCTGTTTACCGGCGCGGTCACCCGAGCCATGCGCGTGCCCGCGCTCAGAGCTTACGAATCAGCCCCCGATCCAAAAATCTGTATCTCTTACGGGGCCTGCGGCTGCGGCGGCGGGATTTTCCACGATCTGTACTGCGTCTGGGGCGGCAGCGAGTCAATCGTGCCGATTGACGTGTGGATCCCCGGCTGCCCACCGACACCTGCCGCTACGATCTACGGCTTTGCCGTGGCCCTGGGCCTGCTGGAGCAAAAGCTGAAGGGAGAAAACCACCTTGAGCAGGTAGACGAAAAGGCTGCATTGCTGCTGCCAGGCATCCCACTGCATACCCGCGTCCTGATTGAACGCGAGGCACGCCGTCTGGCGGGCTACTACCAAGGCCGCATCATCAGTGACCGTTTCCTCTCTCTGTTGGCCGGTGCCAGCATGGATGCGGCCACGTTGCGCCTGGAGGAATGGTTGCAACAGGAAAGCGATCCTCGCCTGCGCGAGATTGTCGCTTGCCTGGTTGACTGCCTGCAACAGGAGCTTACCCATGCAAAATGAAGGTAAAGCGGTGTTCTGGTCATTACGCCAGAAGTTCCTTGATAGCGATGACGACATGCCTGCCCAGGCGCAGCAAGTGATGTATTACTCGCTGGCAATTGGCCACCACGTAGGGGTGATTGACTGCCTGAATACCGAGCTGAGCTGCCCATTGCCGCAGTATCAAACCTGGGTTGAGCAGTTCCCGGAGGGTGAGGCCCAACGCAAGATGCGTGGCCTGCTGACCTTCGGCGAAATCACCATCGACTCCACCCACACCAGCCTGCTGGCCAATGCCCTGGCCCCGTTGATTGATAGCCAACCGGTGCCCTTTAGCGAATGGAGTAGCAAGCTGCTCGGCTTGCTCGCCGAGATTGAGCGGGAGCCTGCTATCTATCTGATTGTGAAGAAGGTGACGAACCCATGAATGTGGTACTTACCGTAGGCAATAGCATGATGGGGGACGACGGTGCCGGGCCCTTGCTGGCCGAGATGATGGCCGAAACGCCGATCAAGGGCTGGATCGCCGTTAACGGCGGCTCCACACCGGAAAACGTGACCCATCAGATCCGCGATCTTAAGCCCAACCGGCTGGTGATTGTCGATGCCACCGATATGGAATTGGCGCCCGGCGAGATCCGCATCGTCAATCCTGACGATATTGCCGAGATGTTCTTTATGAGCACCCACAATATGCCGCTCAATTTCCTGATCGATCAGCTACGTGAGGATATTGAGGAAGTGATATTTCTCGGCGTTCAGCCGGACGTGGTGATGTTTTATTTCCCGATGACGGAGAAAGTGACGCAGGCGGTACGGGTGATTTATCAACGGTTATCAATATGGGATACGGGGGAAAGCTTTGAGCGGCTCTGAATAGCAGCGCCTAATACCGCAGCACGAAAGCTTGGGGGGGGGAAATGATGACAATAAATGCCAGTCATTAATCCACATCAAGTCAGCGTGGCACAATTTATGCTTCAAATAAGTGAGACACATTTTTCGTCACCGGGGAGATTTTCTAGTCCAGTGGCGTGTTGAGCAATGTCGAACAGGTTTAACAAGGAGTGCAGGAGATGAAAACAGTCATCACGGTCTGCCCTTATTGCGCTTCAGGTTGCAAAATCAACCTGATAGTCGACAACGGCAGGATCGTTAAGGCCGAAGGCGCTAACGGCGTGACCAATCAGGGCGAGCTATGCCTGAAAGGGTATTACGGCTGGGATTTCGTTCACGATACCAAGATCCTGACGCCACGGCTGAAAACGCCGATGATCCGCCGGGAACGGGGTGGCAAACTGGAATCGGTGTCTTGGGAAGAGGCCATTGAGTTCGCCAGTTCGCGCCTGCTGGCCGTTAAAGAAAAATACGGCCCGAATGCGATTATGACGACCGGCTCCTCGCGCGGGCCCGGTAACGAAGCCAACTATGTGATGCAGAAATTTGCTCGCGCCACCGTCGGTACCAACAATATCGACTGTTGCGCACGCGTCTGACACGGCCCCTCGGTTGCAGGTCTGCAGCGATCGGTCGGTAACGGCGCCATGAGTAACTCCATCTGCGAGATTGAGGATACCCAGTGTATTTTTGTCTTCGGCTATAACGCTGCGGACTCGCATCCTATTGTCGCCCGCCGCATTCTCAAGGCGAAGGAGAAAGGGGCCAAGGTCATTGTTTGCGATCCACGCTACATCGAAACGGCGCGTATTGCAGATATCCATTTGCCGTTGAAAAACGGTTCCAACATCGCCCTGATCAACGCACTCGCTCATGTGATGATTGAGGAGAATCTGTACGATCAGGCGTTTGTTGAACAGCAGACCGAGCAGTTCGATGAGTATCGCGCCATCGTGGCGGGCTACCCACCGGAGTCGGTTGAAAAAACCACGGGTCTCAATGCCCAGCAGATCCGTGAAACGGCACGCATGTATGCCAGTGCGCCAACGGCCACCATCCTGTGGGGCATGGGCGTCACCCAGTTCTATCAGGGCGTGGAAACCGTGCGTGCGCTGACCAGCCTGGCGATGCTGACCGGTAACCTGGGCAAGCCGAACGTCGGGGTCAACCCGGTACGCGGACAGAACAACGTTCAGGGTGCCTGTGATATGGGCGCGTTGCCTAACACCCTGCCCGGCTATTTCCAGGTAACGGATGCCGAGGCGCGGGAAAGGTTTGCCAACGCTTGGGGGATCGACGCAATGCCCGCCGAGATCGGCTATGCGTTGAGCGAAGTGCCGCACAATATCGACCATGGCAAACTCAAAGCGCACTACATCATGGGGGAAGATCCGCTGCAAACGGAGCCGGATTTAGCCACCATCCGCAGAACCTTTGAGAAGCTGGATCTGCTGATCGTGCAGGATATCTTCATGACCAAAACCGCCGCGATTGCCGACGTTATTTTCCCGGCAACCTCCTGGGGCGAGCATGAAGGGGTGTATACCGCGGCAGACCGCGGCTTCCAACGCTTCTATAAAGCAGTGGAGCCGGTGGGCGATGTGAAGACGGACTGGCAAATCATCAGCCTGATGTCGACGGCCATGGGTTATCCGATGCACTACAACAATACGCAGGAAATCTGGGATGAACTGCGCGAGCTGTGCCCGATCTATTACGGCGCTACCTACGAGAAAATGGCGGACCTGGCCTACATTCAGTGGCCTTGCCCAACGTTGGATCACCCGGGTACGCCTTATCTGTACGAAGGCGGGGAATTCTCTCGGCCCGGTGGCAAAGCGGAGTTCTTTACCTGTGAGTGGGCTCCGCCGATCGATCAGCTCAGCGATGAGTTCCCGTTCGTGCTGTCGACGGTACGCGAAGTGGGCCATTACTCCTGCCGTTCGATGACCGGCAATTGTAAGGCACTGGTCGCGTTGGCCGATGAGCCGGGCTATGTGCAAGTCAACTCGGAAGACGCCGCACGGTTGGGGATTGAGGATCAGGCATTGGTGTGGGTACGTTCACGTCAGGGCAAGGTCATTACCCGTGCCAACGTCAGCGAACGCCCTAACCGGGGTGCGATCTACATGACCTACCAATGGTGGATCGGTGCCTGTAACGAGCTGGTGGCGGAAAATCTCAGCCCGATAACCAAAACGCCGGAATACAAATACTGCGCCGTGCAGATTGAGCCGATTAAGGATCAAGGGCAGGCAGAACACTATGTTCAGCAGGAGTACAGCAAGATTAAACAGCGCCTACGCGAGGCCGCTGCAGGCTAATCTGTAAAAGCCGAACCTCAGGGACGAGGTTCGGCTTTCCACGCATCTCTCACCACCCGCTATTCATCCCCACACTTCTGCCAGTGGCTGCCATACTAAAACTCCCAATACCCGATTTATCCCGTGGCTAGCAACCCCGCACAATACCCCCTTACTTTGTCAAGGATTGATCGTTTTCAACGATCGGTCTGATCGTATTGATCTGTACAACCAATTATCTTTGTCTTTCCGCCACCTATAAGATCGCCTTGGGTGTCGTGAGGCTTGCTGCATCTTGAACCCCATGCATAACACGTCGGCCACAAGCGTCGAAATCACGGGCTTTCAATAAACAGGAAAAGTGAAGATGACAGATGAAAAGGTCCGCACGGCAGATTATCGATCTCTGGGATACATCAGCAAAATATGACGTTCGTGACGAGTGCTGGCAAAGCCGGGTTACCCGATCGCCGCTTGCCCAACCGATTACTGCACCGCGAACGGGTACAGCGCATCCTGGTTATCAAGCTGCGTCACTTTGGTGACGTCCTGCTAACTACTCCGTTGCTCAGTACGCTGCGCGCCAATTACCCCAACGCCCTGATTGACGTGCTGGTGTATGACGGCACCGAGGCGATGCTGGCAGGTAATCGAGATGTCTATCTGACCTATACCGTCGATCGAAGCCTAAAACGGCAGGGCTGCAAGGCACAGTATCGCGGTGAGCAAGCCCTGTGGAACAGCCTCAACACTGGACACTACGACCTGGTGATTAATCTGTCCGACCAGTGGCGGGCTGCGTTGTATTGCCGCTTTCTCAAACCGACGTTCAGCCTGGGATTTGCTTACCCCAAGCGTAATAACCGACTGTGGCGTGCCTGCCATTCGTTGTTGGTGCCGGTGGACGGGCATGACCAACGGCACACCGTGCTCAATAACCTCGCTATTCTGGCCCCGCTGGCATTACCGACATTGGTGACCAAGGTCACTCAGGCTTACCGACAGCGCGATGTCGATGAGATCGACCGCCTCAGCCAACATCATCACCTGACGGATTTCGTGCTGATCCAGCCTACCGCGCGCTGGGCGTTCAAAACCTGGTCGGTGGCGGGATTCACACGGATTATCGACTATCTCACCGCCAGCGGAGAAACCGTGGTGCTGACCTGCGGGCGTTCTGCCGATGAGATCGCCATGATAGCCGCTATTCTGGCCCACTGTTCCATGCCACAACGGGTGGTCAATCTGGCCGGTCGCCTGGACCTGCCGGAACTTGCCGTCTTGATCGATCGGGCGAAGCTGTTTATCGGTGTGGATTCGGTAGCAATGCATATGGCCGCCGCCTTGCAGACGCCTTCCGTCGTGCTGTTCGGCCCCAGCAATCTGCAACAGTGGTCCCCCTGGCAGGCTCAGCACATCCTGTTATGGGCAGGCAACTACCGCTCATTACCGCAACCCGACGAGGTGGACACCGCTACCCCGGAACGTTATCTGGACGCTATTCCCGCCAATGAGGTTATCCGGGCCATAAACCGCCAGCTTACCTGCCTGGAAATACCAACTTCCCGCACGGTGAATGACACCGTGTTTAATTAACCCTGATTTGAGCCACTTCATGTCATCCACCGAACCGTGTTCTGTATCGTTACTCTCCCCTGCCCGCCTTCGGCTGTTTGGCTTCACGGCGTTTTTGCTCGGTGCGTCCCTACCGACGTCCAATGCGCTGATGAATGCTTCGCTGGTGTTGGCGGCGATATGTCTGCTGTGGCAGCGCGACTTTCGCCAGTTGATACCTTTGCTCAAACAACCGCTGGTGTGGCTGCCCGCATTGATGTTCGCACTGCTGGCCGCCTCGTTATTGACCCAGCACCACGAATACGGCCCGAAGATGGTCGGCAAGTATCAAAAACTGCTGTATGTATTGCCCTTGGCGTTGTTCTTTCTCAGCGACTCCAGGCTTATCACCCGGTTTATCAGCGGTTTTCTGCTCGCCAATGCCGTGATACTGGCGATCAGCCTGGCTTCGGGGGGCGGGCATGTGACGCTGGGTGGCCTCGATCCGCAGAATCCAACGGTGTTTAAACTGCAGATAACCCAGAACGTGTTTATGGCGTTTGCTGCGTTGATATGGCTAACCCGTGCTTTTGGGCAATCAGGCGTGCTGCGCTGGTGTTATGGGGCATGGGTTCTGCTGGCAACGGCGAACGTGCTGCTGATGGTACAGGGGCGCACCGGCTATGTGGCGCTATTGGTCGGCGTGGGGCTTTGGTTGCTGCTGACGCTGCCCCGCTGGCAGCGGTTGGGGGTACTAGCCTGTGGCTTGCTGCTGGCCATTATGCTGATTTTTATCCCCAATAGAGCGACGGAGCGCCTGACGCTCGGCCTTGCGGAGGTGCGCAATTGCGTGCTGGCCCCGGCAGACCAGGCCTATCAAGCTTGCGACAACTCGATGGGGCAACGCACCGCCTTTGCCCGCGAATCACTACGCCTGATAAAACAGGCCCCGCTGCTGGGGAACGGGGCCGGGAGCTTCTGGTATGGCAACGCGCAGACCGGTTACGGCGTGCATAACCCGCACAATGAGTACCTGCTGGAAACGGTACAAAATGGCTTGCTGGGGTTGGCGCTGTTTTTGGGCTGGATGTGGTGCTGCTTCCGAGCGGCCTGGCAGCAACCAACAGCCTGCCGCAACCTGCTGGTTGCCGTGCTCGGCAGTTATCTGGCCTGCCACCTGTTCAACTCGTTCCTGCTGGATTCCGCCGAAGGGCATCTGTTTATGGTGTTGGCCGCCGTACTTGCTGGCTCCAGAGTTGTTCGGCAGCCTAAATAACCTCAACCGTCTCATTGTATTCTGGGGGTGCCGTTGCAGCCCCCCGTTTTCAATCTGGCCTGCGGTTAATTCAGTTTGGCTTTGGAGAAATCACTGCCCATCAAGCTGACGCTATAACCACTGACGTTGCTGCGCGTGGCATAGAAGGTTTTACCATTCGCCAGCGCAATCCACGGAGCCTGCTGGTAGAAGATTTCCTGCGCCTGGCCATAGAGTTTCGCACGTTCGGCAGGGACGCTAGTCAACCTGGCCTGCTGTACCAGCCCATCATAGGTTTTGTCGCACCAGCGCGCGGCATTCGAGCCGGTTTTGATACTGTTGCAGCCCAGCAATACCTCGGCAAAGTTATCCGGATCGCCATTATCGGACATCCAGCCAAACAGCGCGGTGTCATGCTCGCCCTTACGCATCCCGGCAAGATATTCCCCCCACTCGTAAGAGACGATCTTCGCCTTCACGCCGACCTTTTCCCAATCGCTTTGCAGCATCTCTGCAATACGCTTGGAGTTCGGGTTATACGGGCGCTGAACCGGCATCGACCACAACGTGATCTCAAAGCCTTTTTCCAACCCGGCCTGTTTCAGCAACGCCTTGGCTTTTTGCGGATCGTAGCCGTAATCCTGCAGGTCTTTATCAAAGCCCAGCATATTTGGCGGCAACGGCGATTTCGCCACCGTGGCCGAACCTAAAAACACCGCGTTAACTATCGCCTTTTTATCAGTGGCATAGTTTAGGGCTTGGCGCACCAGCACGTTATCCAACGGCTTTTTCTCGGTGTTAAACGCCAGGTAACCGACGTTCAGCGCATCTACCTTATGCAGGGTCAGATCTTGGTTTTTATTGATTTCATCAAACTGTACCGGAGCCGGTGCGGGGATAATCTGGCACTCGTTGGTCTGGAGTTTCGCCAGGCGCGTCTGTACGTTCGGCGTTATGGAGAAGATCAGATGCTTGGTCGGTACCTCACCATCCCAGTAATTGGGGTTGGCAGCATAGCGGATCAGTGAATCGACTTTATACTGCTGCAAGACGTAAGGGCCGGTGCCGATTGGCCAGGTATCCACATATTCTGGCGTGCCTTTTTTCAGCATCGCATCGGCGTATTCGGCGGAAAGGATCGACGCAAAATCCATCCCCCAGTCGGCCAGAAACGCGGCGTTCGGCTCGCTCAGAACGAACTGAACGTGGTAATCGTCCAGCTTTTTCACTTCCTTAATCAGCGTATCCAGACCTACGTCGTGGAAATATTCGTAATTACCCTGCGATACCTTGTGGTAGGGGTGATTTGGATCTTTCTGGCGTAACACCGAAAACACTACGTCGTCAGCATTAAAATCGCGGGTCGGCTTGAAGTTTTTGTTGCTGTTGAATTTCACCCCTTGGCGCAGGGTAAAGGTGTAGGTTTTACCATCCGGAGAAATCTTCCATTCGGTTGCCAATGACGGCGTTGGCGTGTTGTTAACCGGATCGAAATTGATTAAGCGGTTATACAGCACCTGCGAGCTGGCAACAAACGTTGGGCCAGAACTGGCAATCTGCGGGTTGAACGACTCCGGTGACGCCTCGGAGCAATAAATCAGCGTATCGTTAGCTGCCGCGATAGCAGCGCTTGCCGGTAAGAGTGTGCTCAGCGCCAGCGCGAGCAGCGTTTTCCCTGTAGACATGGTCATCGCCTTGTTTGACTTTTTTATCAGGCGACAATCTCAGCACGGACAGGGAACCCAGGCAAATAACCAATTGCTCTCAGGTTATGCCAAAACCGTTGTTTTTGCTGTTTTATTCAGCTGCGTGGGCGCAGCATGCCGCGCCCCAACAAAGTGAGCAACCTCAGCTCAGCAGTAGCCCATCATCATCCAGCTTTTCACCACGTGTTTTCTCAAACATCGCCAGCAGATCGGTGACCTGCATGTTGGCCCGCTGCTCACCGACAACATCCAGCACCACCCGCCCCTGGTGCAACATCACGGTTCGATGGCCATGATCCAGCGCCTGGCGCATGGAGTGCGTCACCATCAGTACGGTCAATTGCTGCTCGGCGACAATACGGTCGGTTAGTGCCAGCACAAAGGCCGCCGTTTTAGGATCGAGCGCGGCGGTATGTTCATCCAGCAAGAGCAGACGAGAAGGCTGCAGCGACGCCATCAGCAGGCTGACCGCCTGACGCTGCCCGCCAGACAGCAGGCCCATGTGATCCCCTAAACGATTTTCCAGCCCCAGTTCCAACGTGGCCAGCTTGTCACGGAACAGCTGCCGCTGTTTGCTCTTGACGGCACGCTGAAATCCTCGGGTTTGGCCGCGCTGCAGAGCCAGTGCCAGATTCTCCTCAATGCTCAGCCCTTCACAGGTTCCCGCCAGCGGATCCTGGAACACACGGGCGACCATACCGGCACGGCGCCAGGCGGGCATCAGGGTAACGTCCTGTTCGCCAATAAACACTTGGCCGCGATCGGGGGTAATATCACCGCTGACCGCATTGAGCAAGGTAGACTTCCCTGCCCCATTACTGCCAATGACCGTCACAAACTGCCCTGCCTCGATGTTCAACGACAGGCCACGTAATACCGGGTTCTCCAGCGGGGTTCCAGGGTTAAAGGTTTTAAACAGCTGCTCGGCACGCATCATGATGGCTGCCTCCCCCGCTTGCTTTTCAATTTTTGTTTCAACTTCGGCAGGACCAGCGCCAACGTAACCAGTAGCGCGGTGATCAGATTCAGATCCTGCGCCTGCAAGCCGATAAAGTCTGCATTCAAGGCCAGAGCGATCATCAGGCGGTACAGCAATGCCCCTAACAGGGTCGCCATAGTAATCAGGAACAGGCTACGGGCAGGCAACAGCGTCTCACCGATGATCACCGCCGCCAGCCCAACCACGATGGTGCCGATCCCCATGGAGATGTCGGCGCCCCCCTGAGTCTGTACATACAGTGCCCCCGCCAGCGCTATCAGCGCATTGGACACCGCCATGCCGATCACCGTCAACCGACTGGTCGCAATCCCCTGAGCACGTGCCATGCGCGGATTTGCTCCGGTAGCCCGCAGCGCAAGGCCCACCTCGGAGGTCAAGAACGCGTCGAGTGCCAGTTTGACGACGACGACCACCACCAGCAGCAATAGCGGCTGGATGAGCCACGCGTTGTCCTCAACCTGACTGATGAAGGGAGTGAAAACGCTAGGTAAGCCGATCAGGGCCAGGTTTGGCGCCCCCATAATGCGCAGGTTGATGGAATACAGGGCAATCATCACCAAAATGCTGGCTAGCAGTTGCAAAATACCGAGCCGCACGTGCAGCCAAGCCGTCAAACAGCCAGCACCGGCACCCGCGATAGCCGCCAGTAAACACGCCAGCCAAGGGTTATAACCGCTGACAATCATCACCGCGGCTACTGCCCCCCCTAAAGGGAAGCTGCCATCGGCCGTCAGATCGGGAAAATTGAGCAAGCGAAAGGAGATCAATACGCCCAACGCGACCAGCGCAAAGATCAGGCCGATCTCCAAAGCGCCCATCAGGGAAATTAACGACATGCGTACCTCATAAACATCTTGGCCCGCCACCTGCGGCAGGCCATTTACACCCGATGTAAACCATCATTCAACGCAGATCGTTATTTGATGACTTCTTGTGCTGATTGCACCAGTTCCGCCGGCAGAGTGACACCCTGCTTCTGAGCAGCAGCAGGGTTGACGCTCAGGCTGAGCTTGTTACCTACCTCAGGTGCGATAGTGCCGGGCTTTTCGCCCTCTAACAGGCGGACAACAATTTTACCGGTCTGACGGCCCAGATCGTAATAGCTCATCCCCAACGCCGCAGCCGCACCACGTTTGGCAACGCTATTGTCACCGGCGATCAACGGGATTTTTGCCTGATTGGCAATGCCAACCAGCGACTCGTAGGTGGAGATAACGTTGTTATCGGTATTGGTGTAGATCACATCGACTTTGCCTACCAGGCTTTTCGCCGCTGGGGCTACGTCGATAGTACGTGCGGCAGGAACCTCAACCAACGTCATCCCACGCTTGGTTAATTCCTCTTTCAGCTCTTTGACCACCACCGTCGAGTTGACTTCCCCTGGGCTGAAGACCATGCCGACTCGTTTGGCATCGGGCTTAACCTTCAAGATCAGATCGACCTGGGGGCCGATGGCTACGCTGTCTGAAACGCCGGTAACGTTGGTGCCGCTCGGCTGCCAGCTACTCACCAGCTTGGCCGCCACCGGATCGGTTACCGTAGTGAACACCACCGGAATGGTCTTGGTCGCCGCCACCACGGACTGGGCCGCAGGTGTTGAGATCGCCACTATCGCATCGGGTTTGTCACCGATAAATTTACGTGCAATCTGCCCAGCGGTGGCCGTATTTCCCTGCGCGCTTTGGAACTGGATCTTGACCTTATCCTTGTCATACCCCGCAGCCTTTAGCTCATCAATCACCCCATCACGGGTGGCATCCAATGCCGGATGGTCAACGATAGAGAGGATCGCCACGGATTTCGGCGCAGCCGCGTAACTGCTGACTGCAAATAAGGCAGCGGCGAGAGCTACAAAAATATTTTTATTATTCAAAGGCATGGTCATATCCTTTTCAAGTTGGCGTTGGTGCCAGAGGTGGTGATTAATCATCCTAGCACAGTGTTTTACCGCCATCTATCGGATAACGTTTTGTTATCATGTGGTTAATATACAGAATTAAAAGAAAACACCCTCTACGCTTACACGGGGCAGTGATTCGGGTCACAAACCGCCACTTTTAACCTCTCTATGTTCGGTTCACGGCCTTGGTGACATCCCTCGCGAGTGGGCTATTGGGCTTGATAATACGCAGGCCGTTTACAGCGTCCATAACCCGCACAGCTTGTGGGTTATGGAACTGAACAAAATGGCCTGATGGGGTAATTTGTGGATTGGATGATGCGGTGGGCTGTTGCGCTATGTTCAGACTATTTCTTTTTCGCTGACAATGGCTTTTGATACCAGGCCATAGTCGATCGCTTCTGCCACCGGCATCCAAAAATCGCGGTCAATGTCGTTCAAGACCTTTTCCAGCTTTTGCCCGGTTTCCTTGGCGATCAAGGTAGCGATTCTTTCCCGGATGCGGATAATTTCTCTGGCCTGAAGCGCCACATCGGTAGCCTGACCACCGATACCACCGCTTGGCTGGTGGATCAGAAAACGGGTATTGGTCAGGCAGAAGCGACGCTCCTTGGGCACCGATAAGAACACATTAACCGCGGCGCTCCCTACCCAACCGCTGCCGATCATATTTACCGGAGCGCTAATAAAGCGTATGACATCGTGGATCACATCACCCGACTCTACATGACCACCAGGTGAACAAATCAGGAAATTAATCGGCGCGGAGGATTCGTCGGACAGCGCCACCAGTTGCTTGACGACATTGTAGGCCACCGTGTCGTTGATCTGCCCAAACAGCAGGATAGTTCGCGACTTGAAGGTTCTCTCATCCAAAAAGGCATCGCGCTGAGGAGTACTTATTTCCGTTTTCTCTTCCATCTTGTACCTCGACTGTTTTATCTAACATCCTGGCCGAACATGGCAAAGATAACCATAGCAGCAATCGTTGCCACTAGCCTTGCAACAATCACCAGCCAGCTGGCAAATATCCAAACAGTGACGCAATCGCATAGACCGCACTTCCCAGATACAGCAGTACAATACTCACCTGCAACAGCGGATGCGTGATCCAGTTACACTGCCAGAGCGGTACCTGGTCGCCATGCTTGCGGGCACCGCGCAAAATCAGTATCGGCATGATCGACAAGATCACTCCACTGAATACACCGGCGAAATACAACGCATTGACGAATGAAACCAGACCACTGTAGGCCAGCGCGAACGGTGGCAAAACGACCACCATCAACACACCGAAGCGTCGCAACGGCCGTTCATCGTCCCCTAACCTGAACTTATCGAAAATATTGCTCACGAAGCTGCCACCTAGCCCCCAGTAGGATGTCAGCATGGCACATAGCGCAAAGATATTGGCAGAAAAGAAAGCCCATTGGCCAAGCGCCTGCCCCCACGAGATCGTCGCCACGTCAGAAATATTACCCAACCCACTGAGCGCGATCACCGACATCGGCACCACCGCCAACAACACAAAAGTCGTTACCATCCCGACAATAATGGCCTTGGGAAGCTGTGCTGGCTTATCCGCAAAACCGCGCGCCATCTCAGGCACAATATATTGGGCAGAGAAGCAGAACACCACCACACTGAACACGGGCACCATGAAGAGCCAATCACCGTCAAGCAGGTTGCGCATCTGGGTGGTCTCTTTCAATAGCGTCGCGATAACCAGAGCACTCAGCATGACAACCATGCCAATACTGATAAACTTTTCGCCACGGCCTATCGCCTTCAAGCCAAGATACAGCACCAACGCCGCCGGGATAAAAAACAGCAGGCTGCCGAGCGCAGGTGAAATACCAAGCAGAGACTGTAATAATTTGCCGCTACCTGACATGTAAGCAGTAAGCGCACCGACACTATTGACACATACTGAAGCGAACATGACCCATGAACCAAAACCACCGACATACCGCCGTGCCAAGCCGCTTAGTTGCAGATGTTCTCGGGTACGAAGGGTGGATTCAGCGACATACAGCATAGTGATGGTGGTTACACAGCCAACCAGTACCAACCAGAATAGCAAAGGTAAATAACCCGCCTTACTGGAAGCGTACGCGATAGAAAGCACGCCTGCACCGATATTAGTGCCGACTATCATTGCTACCCCTTCAAGAAAAGTCAGTGATTTGACGGGTGCAAAAGTCCGTTCCCCTGCGGCTAATGCCGGGGAAATGCCGATGTTTTCGCAAGACATATATCATCCTTTGATACCCGGTAGCGTTAATGACCAGGAAAAGTTAGCGTCTAGAGGGTTAGTTGTTACTTTTTGTTCACAAATATGAAACAACATCACTTGGTTATACAGTGTACGGCCCTATAAACGAGTGCCAATCACGATTACTTGAGGGATCCAATTGTGTTCTTTAAGGAGGGATGATTATTGCAGCGATTCAGCGAACAGCCTGAGGGTAAGCGGCATCTAGGGCTTTATGACGCGATCCGCACCAGCAACCTTTGTGCTTCGGACGATTATTGTCTGGCTGGTGTGTACGAGGATTTTTGCAGGATGTGATCAGAGGACATAAAAAATGTGGGAAAGTCGCGAATGGTTCGCCTGCCGAGGTTAGAATAACCAGCATCATTCCATAACAATCCCCATTATATCAGCCATATTCCGTCACTACCCGTCAGCCCTCTGATTTTACAGGCTCATCGTTTTCGCCGTCAGTTTTTGCTACTCAATGGATAAAAACGCCATGCGTTTTTAAACAGCAAATCACCATGAATTAGAATGGCTGCTTTGTTCAAAAAATCTCAGGAATATGTTTCAAAGGATAGTCTGGTGAATGATATTTTCCGATTTTGCGTTTAGGCAATTTAATCTTCTTTTTCGGCAACCGCTTGTAGGGAATATGCTGCAAAAAATGGTGGATAACATTTAGTCTAACCCGCTTTTTGTCTTCTGAATTAGCCACAAACCAAGGAGCCCAAAGGCTGTCTGTGGCGGCGAACATGTCATCCCTGGCTCGGGAATAGTCGTCCCAGAGTTCGAAAGAACGGATATCTATCTCTGAAAGCTTCCATGTCTTGCGGCCATCATCAATACGTGCACGCAATCGACGTTCTTGTTCCTCTGGGCTGACATCCAGCCAGTATTTGATGAGAATGATGCCAGACTCCACCATTAATCGTTCCACCATCGGAACCGTCTCCAAAAACTGATGCGTCTGCTCTTGCGTACAAAAACCCATAACTCGCTCGACGCCAGCTCGGTTATACCAACTACGATCGAAGATAACGACCTCTCCTGCTGCTGGCATGTATGGCATGTAGCGTTGCAGGTACATTTGGGTTTTTTCACGTTCGGTTGGGGCAGGAAGGGCAACAACACGGAACACTCGCGGGCTGACCCTTTCGGTCAGTGCTTTTATCGTGCCGCCCTTGCCAGCCCCATCGCGCCCCTCAAATACGATGCATACTTTCAGCCCCTTGGCTATCACCCAACTTTGTAAATGGACAAGTTCTTCGTGTAACAACCTGAGCTCTTGCTGATATTTTTTTTCCGGTATTTTTGCCGTGCCTTTTCTTTGTGGCACACCGTTGCCTGATATGCGCTTGGGGTTCTTTTCTTTTGAAAGACTGGCTGCGGGTACGATTTTGGTTTTCTTTCCGTTAGTCATGAGGTTACCCCACAATATATTCAATATGTCGCTAGCCTGACGTTGAACCTCCCATCACAGCGCTTGGGGCTGCCTATGCGGGGCGAATAAGGAGTCAGGAGTCGATGAGCAAACACGTGATCTCATCCCATACAATATCCTAGCTGTTATTTCTTCATGCTGCGAACCCTCTTCTCTGGCCGAATCACTACAACCAACAGCATTTAACAAAGACTAGTGAGATGATTTTAAAATCATTAGTTATTTGAATTAGCGATTAACAACGTTTCTGGTTCCGTTACTTCCCAAACCACTTGTTCAAAACCTGGTGTTATTTGCCTTGTTCGCAGACAGTAAACTGATAGCCGCTCTAGCGTTGGTGGGGATATAGGTTTGTTGGGCGTCACGATGAGCCCCGTCATGGTTTCACGCGTAATGCGTACTGCGAACGAAAGGCCCTGGGTCAATACCTTACACATTTCCGTCATCACGCAGGGTAATGTCGTTGATTCCTTGCTCAGCGGCCTGTGCGTCAGCTTTTGTTTCAGTCCGCGATCGCCGCTTTGGATGGGTTTTTTGATGGCGATCGCCGGCTTGATGACGTTACTTCCAGATACCGTCTTATCCCTACTATTGGCCGGTCTGGAGCGGATACTATGTTTACTGGATAGCATACCCAGAATCACCAAAAACGAAAAACCCCAAGCCTTTTGAGCTTGGGGTCATTCATAATATGGCGGAGGAGCAGAGATTCGAACTCTGGAACGGTTTCCCGTCGACGGTTTTCAAGACCGTTGCCTTCAGCCACTCGGCCACCCCTCCGTAATGCAGCGAACTATAAACACAGCCGATCCCGTTGTAAAGCCTGAAACCGTTCAACCGAACGAAAAAACGGCATCTGCAATCTGACCGATGAAGAAATCAGCAATCAGGGTACGGCAATACCCTAGTAGTCACGTAGGGTAAAGAATGGTAAACAATCTTTAATCAATGGCTTGCACTGCACTATCATCATGATCAATTTTGTGATGACCTGATAAGAGAGATCATATGGACCGCATTGTCGTCTCATCCTCCTCGCGCGACTCTTTGCTAAGCACGCATAAAGTCCTGCGTAACACCTATTTTCTGCTGTCGTTAACGCTGGCCTTCTCAGCACTGACCGCAACCGCCAGCACCATGCTGGGCTTACCGGCTCCTGGGCTGCTGTTAATGCTTGTCGGCTTTTATGGTTTGATGTTCCTGACCCATAAACTGGCCAATAGCCCTGCCGGCATTCTGGCGGCCTTCGCCTTCACCGGCTTTATGGGCTACGCCCTTGGCCCGATCCTGAGCTCGTTCCTGAACGCTGGCGCGGGTGACCTGATCATGCTGGCGCTGGGCGGTACCGCAGTGGTGTTCTTCTGCTGCTCGGCCTATGTGCTGACCACCCGTAAAGACATGTCGTTCCTGTCTGGCATGATGATGGCTGGCTTCGTGGTGCTGCTGGTGGCGGTTATCGCCAACCTGTTCCTGCAGATCCCTGCCCTGCACCTGGCCATTAGCGCACTGTTTATTCTGTTCTCTGCCGGTGCCATGCTGTGGGAAACCAGTAACATCATTCATGGCGGTGAAACCAACTATATCCGTGCTACCGTCAGCCTGTATGTTTCGCTGTACAACATGTTTATCAGCCTGCTGAGCATTCTGGGCTTCGCCCGCAGCAACTGATACAGCGCTTTTGTTTTGACCTGAGCCCCGCAATGCGGGGCTTTATTTTTGCCGGGGCAAAAGTTTGCTAGACTGTGGGCCGCAATGAATTACCGATCACCGAGGCTGTATGTTGGAGTTTGAAGGTCAGACGATTGAAACTGACGCCCAGGGTTACCTGAAAAACAGCGCCGACTGGCACGAAGGGCTGGCCCCACTGTTAGCGGCACAGGAAGAGATTGAACTGAGCGAAGCGCATTGGGAAGTCGTACGCTTTGTGCGTAGCTTCTATCAGGAATTTAATACCTCACCGGCCATTCGCATGCTGGTCAAGGCGATGGCGCAAAAATACGGCGAAGAGAAAGGCAGCAGCCGCTATCTGTATCGCCTGTTCCCGAAAGGCCCGGCCAAACAGGCGACCAAGATCGCCGGGTTGCCAAAGCCGGTGAAGTGTATCTAGCCACGGGTTAATAACGGATACTGAAGCCCTTATATTCGGCAACCCCACGCGGCTCCACCAGCACGCGGTCAACGCGGGCGCTGCGAGGGCCGCCGCTTTTCAGCCACGCCATCAGTTGGTCAACGGCCTGTTGCTCTCCACAGGCCAACACTTCCACGCTGCCGTCATCCAGATTACGTGCATAACCGGTTAACCCCAAAGCCGTGGCCTGGTGTTGGGTGTTATAACGAAATCCTACCCCCTGCACCACACCATAGACATACGCGGCAATACAAACTTGTGTCATAATCGGCTCCTGATCGATTTCATTACAGGCATTCTCTGCGCTGATGCCCAGAGTGTGTCACTCTTTTTTCTCTATCTGGCAGCATACTTAATTATGACCGCACGCTTGATCCTTGCCAAAGGACGTGAAAAGTCCTTACTCCGTCGCCATCCGTGGATTTTCTCTGGCGCTGTTCTCCGTGTCGAAGGTAAAGCCCAGTCCGGCGAAACCATCGATATCCATGACAGCCAGGGTAAATGGCTGGCACGCGGTGCCTATTCACCAGAATCGCAAATTCGCGCACGCGTCTGGACCTTCAAGCAGGATGAAGAGATTGATATCGCCTTCTTTATCAGCCGCTTGCAGCAAGCGCAGAGCTGGCGTGATTGGGTTGCAAAGCGTGATGGGCTGGACGGTTACCGCCTGATCGCTGGTGAATCTGACGGTATGCCGGGTATCACCATCGATCGCTTCCAGAACTTCCTGGTTTTACAGCTACTTTCGGCCGGTGCCGAATATCAGCGCGCCCCGCTGCTTTCTGCTCTCCAGCACTGCTACCCAGAATGCGCGATCTACGATCGTTCAGACGTTGCCGTACGTAAGAAAGAAGGCTTGCCGCTCACCCAAGGCCCGGTACTGGGCGATCTGCCCCCAGCCCTGCTGCCAATCACCGAGCATGGTATGAAACTGCTGGTGGACATTCAACAAGGCCACAAGACCGGTTTTTATCTCGATCAGCGTGACAGCCGCCTGGCAGCACGTAACTATTCCGCAGGCCGTCGCGTGCTCAACTGCTTCTCGTATACCGGCGCTTTCGCCGTGTCAGCCTTGATGGGCGGATGTGAGCAGGTCATTAGCGTAGATACTTCACAGGCTGCGTTGGACATCGCCAAGCAGAACGTCGAACTGAACCAGTTGGATTTGAGCAAGGCCGAGTTCGTACGTGATGACGTATTCCAACTGCTGCGCAACTACCGCACACAGGGTGAGAAATTTGACCTGATCATCATGGATCCACCGAAGTTTGTCGAAAATAAAAATCAGTTGGCCAGCGCCTGTCGCGGTTATAAAGACATCAATATGTTAGCCTTCCAGTTGCTGAACCCAGGCGGCATTCTGCTCAGCTTCTCCTGCTCTGGCCTGATGCCGACCGATCTGTTCCAGAAAATTTTGGCCGATGCTGCCGTAGATGCCGGGCGTGATGTACAATTTGTAGAGCAGTTCCGACAGGCTGCCGATCACCCGGTGATTGCGACTTATCCTGAAGGCTTGTATCTGAAAGGGTTTGCGTGCCGGGTGATGTAACTTGAAATGCGCTGTTTTTGTCCTCATATAGAGTTCAATGTACTGTTTCTCAGGAGGTCATATGATAGCCAGCAAATTCGGTATCGGTCAGCAGGTTCGCCACCGGCTGCTGGGGTATTTGGGGGTAGTGATTGATGTCGATCCAGAATACTCTCTGGAACACCCAAAAGCAGACGAGATTGCAGCCAACGACGAGTTGCGCCTCGCCCCGTGGTATCACGTGGTGATGGAAGACGATGAAGGCCAGCCGGTTCACACTTATCTGGCCGAAGCGCAGTTGGCGGGAGAAGCACAGGATGCACACCCTGAACAGCCTTCTCTGGATGAGCTGGCGGAATCCATTCGCAGCCAGTTGCAAGCCCCACGGCTGCGTAACTAAGCGTCAAGCCTGAGAAACCAACGCCGAGCGGGCGCAGCGTATAGCGCCCCCGTAGCGTAACGGGTTGGAGTCTATCAGCAGTCTCAAACGCCAGGGCCAACCCTGGCGTTTTCATTCAATCAGCGTGCCAACCCCAGTCGCGGGATCTCAATCTTCGGGCAACGATCCATAATCACCTTTAACCCGGCCTGTTTGGCCAACGCTTCCGCCTGTTCGTTGATCACCCCGATTTGTAACCACAACACCTTGGCACCTATCGCAATGGCCTCCTGTGCCACCCCATACGCCGCCTCCGAGTTACGGAACACATCCACCATATCGACAGGGTGAGGAATATCCTCCAATGTGGCATAAACCGCCTGGCCAAGCAGCGTCTGCCCGGCCAGCTTCGGGCTCACCGGAATGACCTGATAGCCTTGCGCCAATAAATAAGCCATTACGCCATAGCTGGCTCGAGCCGGTTTATCACTGGCGCCCACCAGCGCAATGGTTTTGACCTGCGTCAGTACCTCTGCAATTGCTAGGTCTTGCATTTTTTGCTCCTGATATTTTGCCGGGAATGCCTTTTCATCAGTGTAACCGAAACGCCAGCATCGGTTAAAACTTGTTATCGGTCCGCGGCTATACTATTCGCAGGTAGGTTTGACCTAGTGCACCATTTCAAATGTTATCTAAATATGTGTAAATGTAAATTAAACGGCATTCTGAAAAGATTTGACATAACTAGTGGCGTATCCAACACTAGTCATCTGTTCCACGAAAAGGAAGTAACGATGAAATTTGGTCTGGTGGTTGCGGGGCTGCTTGGAATATCGCTGAGCGTTTCGGCCGCAGCTACGACCCTGAAGCTTTCCCCGGACATCGAGCTGATGGTGGTCGACGGCAAGCAAATGACGGGCTCGTTGTTAAAAGGGGCCGATAGTCTGGAATTGAATGACGGGCAGCATCAGCTATTGTTCAAAGTCACCAAATCCGTACGTAAAGAGCCACGGTCTCAGGTGCTTTACACTTCATCCGCGCAGATTGTGGTGTTCAACAGCCAAAACGTCAGCGCCGTCACTATTGAGCTACCGCGTATCGAGAATGAGCAGGATGCCCTGCGCTTTGATAAAGCGCCAAATTATAAAATTCTGGGTAACCACGGCAAGCCGTTGGCGATCAAACGTGATGTATTACCGCTAACCAACGCACCCAATGAGAATGACCTGGAAAAGATCGTTGCCGATTATAACGCTCAAAATCGCCAGGCCTCCGTTCCGGCGTTAGCACATCTGCGTGCCAGCGTGATCTCGGCGGCACAGGGTAGCCCAGCGATTATCCCCCTGAACGGCGACAACGTTGCCGAGAAAATGCTGCAATACTGGTTCCTGCGCGCCGATCCCGAAACGCAAAAACGGTTTATCACCTGGACTGGCCAATCTCGCAACCGTTAAAGGCTGCCAACCACGCCTTTATGCCGTAAAGGCGTGGTTTGTTCGCAATTTCCCACGTTAGCACTAGGCAGTGAAATACAGTTTCAGTAATCTGTGGCGCATCATTCGATTTTCCAAGGATAGCGACATGGAACAAACCACCCGCACCATCGCAACCCGCAAGCATATTGCGCTCGTTGCTCACGACCACCGCAAGCAGGCCTTGCTGAAATGGGTTGAAGACAATAAAGAGATACTTGCCCAGCATCAGTTGTATGCCACGGGTACCACCGGTAATTTGATCCAGCGGGCTAGCGGTATCCCGGTGCAAAGCATGCTGAGTGGCCCGATGGGCGGCGATCAGCAAGTGGGTGCTCTGATCGCCGAAGGCAAAATTGATATGCTGATCTTCTTCTGGGACCCGCTAAACGCCGTCCCCCACGATCCCGATGTCAAAGCCTTGCTGCGCCTGGCCACTGTCTGGAATATCCCGGTAGCGACCAACCGCTCCACCGCCGATTTCCTGATCGACTCCTCGCTGTTCAAGAGCGAAGTGGTGATCGCCATTCCGGATTACGAAAAGTACCTTGCCGAACGCCTGAAATAATGCCCAAGGCCTGGTGTAGTGCCAGGCCTGTGGTTTACGGCTTTCTTTGCGACGGCACGCCAATATCTTGTAACTGCTCGATAAATACCGACGGGCGCTCGCGATCTTGTAATAACCAAACCTGATGCCTGGCCCGCGTGAGAGCGACATAGAGCAAACGCCGCTCCTCCGCATCCGGGAAATCCTCAGGCTGAGGCAATAATACCTCTTCAAGCACGGATTCACGGACCTCCGCCGGGAATCCATCCTTGCCTTCATACAGCCCGGCAATGATCACGTAGTCGGCCTGTTGGCCTTTGCTGGCATGAATGGTCATAAACTCGATATTCAGCTTCGGCCAACGCGTCGCCGCCTTTTGCAACACCTCCGGCTTGAGATGGTGGTAGCGCGCCAGCACCAAGATCCGTTCTTGCGGCTTCGCATAGCCACTTAGCTTGTCCAGCAACGCTTCCAACTGCTCCTGCGGCAAGATAACCACCGACTTTTTGTTGCCCTTGGTCAGGCTATTGAGCGGCTTTTTTAACTGGTGCGGGTTCTGCTGTATAAAGCCGTTGGCCACTTCACCGATCCGATCGTTAAAGCGGTAGGTGGTATCCAGCGCACACTGATCGCCTACGCCAAAGTTTTCGGCAAAGGCGGTGGTCAGCGACAGCTCTGCCCCGCTGAAACGGTAAATCGCCTGCCAATCATCGCCGGCGGCAAACAGGCTGGTCTGCTTGTTTTGCTTACGCAGTGCCGCCAGCAGTTGCGCACGCTGGGGTGAGATATCCTGGAACTCGTCCACCAGAATATGCTTCCACGGGCTGATAAAACGCCCCTTTTCCAACAGATTAACGGCTTGATGGATCAGCCCGGCAAAATCGACCGCTCCCTCATCCTTCAGCGCGGTTTTCCACGCTTTCAGCAACGGTGCCATCAGGCGAATGCGTTTGCTGAACAGATCGCGGATCTCTTCGTCGGCCTGCTCTATCATTTCTGCCTGGCTACCTCCGTGGGTGCGCATCAAGCCAAGCCAGCGCTCCAGGCGCCCGCTCAAACGCTCCGCCAGACGCTTGTCATGCCAGAAATCGCCCTCGGGCAATTCCCACTCCAGCTCCTCAGTTAACCATTGCCGCCAGCCTTTGGCCTGCGCTTTCTTCTCGCTGCACTGCTGTTGCCAGTGAGTGATTAGCAACGTCCGGCGCGCTTTACTGTCGCTTTCCAGCTTGCTGATCACCGGCGCTTTGCGGCTACCCTGCTGGATAATCTGCAGCGCTAACGCATGGAACGTTTTCGCCTGGATCGCCACGCTGCCCAAACGTTCCTGGATGCGTTCGTTCATCTCTTCGGCGGCTTTACGCCCAAATGCCAGCAACAGGATCTGCTCCGGCTCGGCCTCTTGACGCAGTAGCAGCCAACCCGCCCGCGCCACCAACACCGAGGTCTTGCCACTGCCAGCCCCTGCGAGTACCAGCACGGCATCCTCGCCGTTCACCACGGCCCGGCTTTGCGATTCATTCAACGGTGACGTTTCAACGCTCTGGAAGAAATCCTGGTGGGTTTCCAGCATCCGGTCGCACCACCGTTGATTACGTTGCGCCACGCTGCGCAGGCCAGACTTGAGCCACTGCAGGCACAAGTGATAACTTTCACGGCAGTTTTCAAACTCTTCCAGCCGCGCCACCGGCATTGGCAAGGCGCCAAACGACTGGCGGATCTGCTGCTGCAGGTTGCTCAATTCGGCACGCTTGAACCACTTGTCCTGTTGCTCAATTTGCCGGATATGATCGACCTGCTGTTGCAATACCTCGGCGCTCACTTCACTCATCTCGCTGCTCCACTGCTGCCAGGACTGCTGCAGATAGTGGTAAAAGCGCTGGGTTTCCTGCCATTCGGTACCGTGCAGGCGTACGACCTTTTCATCCGTCAGTTCGAACTCGAGCTCCCCCCAGACGATCCCGCGTTTACAACGCACCTGAATCAACTGGTTGAAAGGGATCAGGTATTCATGCTTCTCGCCGCTCACCTCAACGCCGGCATGCAACAACCGTACGCGGTTGTAAGGATGCTGTGCCAGGTGTTTACCCAGCGATGTCGCCTTTAGTTCCATATACCCACGCCATAATCATGTTGAGATATACCCGTCGTCTTTCAAGCTGCAGCTTGAAATCCATAGGGTAGCATTGCTACCAGTTTACCCGCGTTAAGCAATGGCACTCTAGCGTTAAAAAAAGGGTAGAATAGTTTTTGCGTTATGCTGATGAATACTTCCCCCTCGTGCCGTTTGGCCATCATTAGAGCAGAATGACGACTATGCGTACTGTATTGAACATTCTTAATTTCGTTTTGGGTGGTTTTTTCACCACGCTTGGCTGGCTGATTGCCACCTTTTTCAGCGTCGTGCTGATTTTCACCCTGCCATTGACCCGCTCCTGCTGGGAAATTACCAAAATCTCCCTGCTGCCATTTGGCAACGAAGCGATCCATGTCGATGAATTATACCCTGAGAAAAGCAATGCCCTGCTGGCTGCCGGCGGTTCTTTGCTGAATATCGTCTGGCTGGTCCTGTTCGGCTGGTGGTTGTGCCTGTCACACATTATTGCGGGCATAGCCCAGTGCATCACCATTATTGGTATTCCGGTAGGCATCGCCAATTTCAAGATAGCCGCTATCGCCCTGTGGCCAGTTGGCCGCCGCGTCGTTCCCGTTGAGGTTGCACAACAGGCGCGGATCGAGAACGCCCGCCGCCGCTTTTAATCGCGTTAACTTTTCTCCCATTTAGGAGCTTGTCGTGCTCTCTTTTGCACCCAAAATTCGGCGTTATACCTATAACAGCAACCTGCTTTATAACCTGCGTATTTTTATCGCGCTGGCCGGGGCCTCTGCGGTGCCGTGGTGGTTGGGGGTCCCTACACTGACCATTCCGCTAACGCTGGGTGTCGTTGCTGCGGCGCTAACGGATCTTGACGACCGGCTGGCAGGAAGATTGCGAAACCTGCTCATTACGCTAGTTTGCTTTTTTGTGGCCTCGACATCGATTGAACTGCTGTTTCCTTACCCCTGGCTGTTTGCCCTCGGGCTGACGACCTCAACCTGCGGCTTTATTCTGCTGGGGGCATTAGGACAGCGTTACGCCACTATCGCCTTCGGTGCCTTGCTGATCGCCGTCTACACCATGCTTGGCACCTCCATGTATGACGCCTGGTACCAGCAACCGGTTCTGTTGATCATCGGTGCCATTTGGTACAACTTGCTGACGCTGATCGGCCATCTGCTATTTCCTATCAAGCCCCTGCAGGAAAACCTGGCCCGCTGCTATGAACAGTTGGCCAACTACCTGGATGCCAAGGCCAACCTGTTCGATCCAGATGCCGAATCGGACGCCGATCTGCCGTGGGTGGACGTGGCAATGGCCAATAGCACGCTGGTCACCACGCTTAACCTGACCAAGGCTTCACTGCTGACCCGCTTGAAAGGCGACCGTGGCCAACGCGGCACCCGCAGAACGCTACACTACTATTTTGTCGCTCAGGATATCCATGAACGCGCCAGTTCTTCTCACGTACAGTATCAGGCGCTAAGCCAACAGTTTCGCCACAGCGATATTCTGTTTCGCTTCCAGCGGCTACTGGCCAAGCAGGCCCGTGCCTGCCAGCAACTGGCGCAATCAATACTGCTACGGCAGAAATATCTGCATAGCCCGCGTTTTGAACCCGCTTTTTCGCGCCTGGAAGAGGCGCTGACCCGGATTACCGTTACTCCAGAAAATCGCGAACTGACCAGAGCGCTATCTCATCTGCTCAAGAATTTACGGGCAATTGACGCCCAGTTGGCCAATATCGAGTCTGAGCAGTCCCTGGCGAGTGGCCAGGCCGAGGAAAACAACCTGTCAGACGACCGGCTCACCGGTTGGAGTGATATTCGCCTGCGTATCAGCCGCCACCTGACACCACAATCCGCCCTATTCCGCCACGCCATCCGTATGTCCGTGGTGTTATGCGTGGGCTATGCGTTTATTCAACTGACCGGAATGCAGCACGGTTATTGGATCCTGCTGACCAGCCTGTTTGTCTGCCAGCCCAACTACAACGCCACACGCAGGCGCTTGGCGTTAAGGATCATCGGCACTCTGGCTGGCATTTTGATCGGCCTGCCGATCCTGTATTTTGTGCCCTCACTGGAAGGGCAATTGATCCTGATCGTGATCTCCGGAGTATTGTTCTTCGCCTTCCGAACCGTGCAATATGCCCACGCCACGATGTTTATCACCCTGTTGGTCTTGCTATGCTTTAACCTGCTGGGCGAAGGGTTCGAAGTGGCTGCCCCGCGCGTCTACGATACCCTGCTGGGTTGTGCCATCGCCTGGGCAGCGGTGAGTTTTATCTGGCCAGACTGGAAGTTCCGTCAGTTACCGGCCATGGTGCGCAAGACACTGAATGCCGACTGCCGCTATCTGGATGCCATTCTGGTGCAGTACCATCAGGGCAAGGATAACAGCCTGCCTTATCGTATTGCCCGCCGCGATGCCCATAATAGCGATGCCGAATTGGCGTCGGTGATCTCTAACATGTCTGTTGATCCCAAGGCCGATAAAACCATTCAGGAAGCGGCATTCCGCCTGCTGTGCCTTAACCATACCTTGCTGAGCTATATTTCCGCCCTGGGTGCCCACCGTGAGCGCCTGGAAAGTGCCGCCGTGCTGGACTTGCTCAACGATGCGGTTTGCTATGTTGATGGTGCATTACACCTCGACGCTCATGATCGTCAGCGTATCACGCAGGCACTGGAAGGCCTCTCCAAGCGTATTACTGCGCTGGTTCCGGAGCCGGAAAGCAAAGAACAGCTGGTGTTGCAGCAAATTGGCCTGGTGCTCGAATTGCTACCAGAGCTGACGGCACTTAATACACAAATTACTCAAGCCGGTTGATAGTTCAAAGATGTGGACCGCAAGCGCGGTCTTCTGACCGCGCCTCAAAGGAGGGAAAGAGCGCGTTGTTTTCGAACCACTCGATCAACGCCTCCCTTTGTAGATTAGGCAAGGCGGCATGGTGGTAGCCCGCCATGGCCCCCGCCAGTGACATCAGCACTTTCATGCCCAGATTTTTTTGCTGTTGCAGCAACTTCAGATAGCTATCTCTGACTCCCAACAGGCGAAAATCATAAATATTGCATATGCCTGCTCGCCACAGCTGCCGCTCTAATGAAGCATCAATATTCGGTAAATCTTTCAATCTGCCATTGCAGCGTTTTTTTACCTTAATCTCTTTACGCGTCTCACAGATAGCCTGCCAGACAAGCGCACACAGTTCGCGACGCTGCCGCCACAGATCTTCATTCACCCAGTAATAGCGCATGACCATGGGAACTCCCCGCTTTAAATAGGTCATATTCACCATGCCACGCTCACGGAACGCGGTTTCCAGGCTTTCTGTTGCACGCAAATACAGCTCACCTTCGGTAATGACCGCAAACATTGTGCCGTCCGCCAGCAGGCCATAGCCGCCAAACTGCGAGCGTATGGCAATATTTCCCAGGGCGGCAAAGCAGGACTTTGCCTGCTCGATCCTCCTTAACGATCCTCCATTCATTTACCTCTCCTTATATGAAGCCACAGCCATTAGGCATGTTTTGGTTGGAATAAACGTAACTGGAACAACTAATTAAAAAAAATACGCATTATCCCTAGTCGTGCCAATCATAAATTCAAGACGTACAATAAATAATCTCAATTATGCGAAGCGTTACGAAAATTTGGGTTGATCTTCTGTTTCGATGGCTATACTGTATATACATACAGTAACACTACGGGCGGGAGACGACATGCGTACTCAATCACTTTATCAACCTCATTTTAGCCAATCCTCAATGCCGGCGGAGCAAGCGGTGATCCCTGCGCAAGCGGGCACCGAAAATGGCCTAATCAGTGAGCTTGTTTACAATGAGCGGCAACCCGCCGTAGCCCAGTTATTGGTGCCTTTGTTGCAGCAGTTAGGCAAGCAATCACGTTGGTTACTGTGGTTGACCCCGCAGCAGAAACTGAGCAAAACCTGGCTGCAACAGGCCAGCCTGCCGGTTGATAAGGTTGTACAGCTTAATCAGATCAATCCACTGGCTACCGTAGACGCCATGGAGAAGGCTTTATTGACGGGAAATTACAGTGTGGTGCTAGGCTGGTTACCAGAATTGACACAAGAGGATCGCCTAAGGCTGAGTCGAGCGGCAGAATTGGGGAATGCCTATGGGTTCATTATGCGACCCCAACGTGACATCGTTGCTGCCGACAGACACTGTTCAACCTTAAAAATTCACTCTTCTTTGTATCATTAAGTAAATTTAGGACTTTTCCCATCAATTTTATCGCTTGGTCTGGCAACCGCAGACAGATCAGGCGCGAAGCGAGGTTGGCTGCGGTTCGGCGCCGCCTTCCATGTAAAAAAAAGACTCGTTTAGCACCCCGATATGTTAGAGGATATGTCTAATTCCATGTTTTTTTTTAGAGCTTTATCACATCACACTTGTAACTTTCGCGCCACGTTGTAGACTTTACATCGCCAAGGTTGCTCTATAACGCCAGAAAAACTGGCAGAGTAACAAACGAGGGCTCAAACCTTGGCGAAGGAATTTAAACCAAGGGCTTAAAGCAGCTTTAAAGCTCATTGCCTATTTGGATGATAACGAGGCGCAAAATGAAAAAGACAGCTATCGCATTAGCAGTGGCACTGGCAGGTTTCGCTACAGTAGCGCAAGCCGCACCAAAAGACGACACTTGGTACACTGGTGCCAAACTGGGTTGGTCCCAGTATCATGACACCGGTTTCTACGGTAACGGCTATGAGAATGGTATCGGCAACGGTCCTACTCATAAAAGCCAACTGGGTGCAGGCGCGTTCTTGGGTTACCAAGCGAACCAATACCTGGGCTTCGAAATGGGCTACGACTGGCTTGGCCGTATGCCTTACAAAGGCAGCGTGAACAACGGTGCTTTCAAAGCTCAAGGCGTTCAATTGGCAGCTAAACTGAGCTACCCAATCATGGACGATCTGGACATCTACACCCGTCTGGGTGGTATGGTTTGGCGTGCAGACTCCAGCGCTCACTACGGTGCAACCGATCAGCGCCTGAGCAACCATGACACTGGCGTTTCTCCATTGGCAGCAGTGGGTGTTGAATACGCACTGACTCGTGACTGGGCTACCCGCCTGGACTACCAGTGGGTTAACAACATCGGTGACGCAGGTACCGTTGGTGCACGTCCAGACAACGGCATGCTGAGCGTAGGTGTTTCCTACCGCTTTGGCCAGGAAGTTGCTGCTCCAGTAGTAGCTCCAGCTCCGGCCCCAGCTCCAGTTGTTGAAACCAAGAAGTTCACTCTGACTTCTGACGTTCTGTTCGCGTTCAACAAAGCGACCCTGAAACCAGAAGGCCAACACGCTCTGGATCAGCTGTACACCCAACTGAGCTCACTGGATCCGAAAGACGGTTCTGTTGTAGTTCTGGGCTTCACCGATGCAGTAGGTTCAGCAGAATATAACCTGCGCCTGTCTGAGCAACGTGCACAAAGCGTTGTGGATTACCTGATCTCTAAAGGTATCCCTTCAGACAAGATCTCTGCACGTGGCATGGGTAAAGCTAACCCAATCACTGGTGACACCTGTGGCTATCGTTCAGGCCGCGCAACTGCAGCTCAGATCGCATGTCTGGCTCCAGATCGTCGCGTAGAGATCGAAGTTAAAGGTATCAAAGAAGTTGTTTCTCAGCCTCAGGGCTAAGTAAGCGCTTCTTAGTAAAAAACCCCGCATTGCGGGGTTTTTTTTGGCCTAAACGTTAGGTAAGGCTATTTATCATCCTTACCCAGGATCGCCTGTAGATCCTGTTTCAGCGATGACATCTGGGTGGCATACTTCTCTTTGCGCTCGGCATCTTCGATCAGCTGTACGACGGTTTCCGACAGGGTGACACCACGGCGATGCGCCAGCGCAGCCAAACGTTGCCAGACCAGGAACTCCAGATCGATCGATTTCTTGCGCGTATGCTGATGTTCCGAGTTAAAATGACGCTTACGCCGAGCACGGATGGTTTGTTTCATCCGGTTATCCAGCGTCGGATTCATGTGCTCATCTATCCACGCCAGCACTTTTACCGGTTCATTTTCCAGCTTCAGCAGTTCGTCAATGACCTCCTGAGCAAGGCTGTTTTCAATGTAGCGGGTGATCGCCTCACCTTCCCGGTGCTTTTTCACCAGGTACTTCCATTTCCAACCGCTCTCCAGATTTTCCAGTTGCTGATATTTCATCGTGAACTCTGCTGTGACCGTGTAACTTTAATAAGCATAACAGCTTTAGCCAACTTTTCCTCGGCAATTACCCTCCGTTTTTGACTGTTTTTTGCACAGTCATCGGGCAATGTCAAACTCCGATGCTCAACAATGACTCTGGAGGTATCAAGCTGGCGTTATTCTTGTATAATCGCGCTTTCCCTTTTTGACGATTGCATCTAACACTTTGACCAATAACCGACTTGAATGGCAATCTCTGTTGCCTGCTGCTACGCCTTATCAGGCGATTTTCGATTCCGCTGCTCAATTGGCACCCGTGGCCTTTTCTGCAATCCAGCCCCGTTTGGAGAATGCGCTGACGCTGTTTTTGCATCCGCTGTCTCTGCCACGTTTTATGCTGTTGAAAGCACAGGAAACACGTGAGTATCTGGCGTTGATCGCCCGAGCGGCAGAAGAGTTGCAACCGCAGAATACCGTTAAAGGCAGTCACTACGTGATTGAAGGCGACACCGTCAGCATTAAAAATGCCATGCGCGGCGATGAACCTTTTGCCGCCGGCGGGGCTTGCGTTTACCAGGAATGGGTTGAGCCAGAGCAGTTATTTGGCTGCGTCAGAATGCACAACGGTGCGATCGCCTTACAGCCGGGCCTGGTCCATCAGGCTAACGGCGGCGTGCTGATCCTGTCGGCGCGAGCCCTCTTGGCACAACCGCTATTGTGGCTGCGTCTCAAGCAGATGATTACCCAGCGCCAATTCCAGTGGCTGACGCCAGATGAAACCCGGCCGTTGCCGGTCTCCATCCCTCCTATGCCGCTGGAGTTACGTCTGATTGTGGTGGGCGATCGCCATGGCCTGGCTGATTTCCACGATATGGAGCCTGAAGTCTGCGAGCAGGCCGTCTACGGTGAATATGAAGACGATCTGCAGCTCACCGAGCCAGACGATATGGTGCAATGGTGCGGCTATATCAATAGCGTGGTCGCCGAGCAGCAATTACCACCGCTGGCAGCCGACGCCTGGCAGCCTCTGATGGTCCAGGCGGTGCGCTATACCGGTGACCAGGGTAACCTGCCGCTATCGCCGTTGTGGGTCAGCCAGCAGCTGTCTGAGGCCGCTCTGTATGCCGAAGAGGAACAGATCACCGCTAAAGCGTTAGAAGCGGCGCTAAATGCCCGCGAGTGGCGTGAAAGCTATCTGGCAGAACGCATGCAGGACGAGATTGAACTGGGTCAGATCATGATCGAAACCGAAGGTGAGGTGATTGGTCAGATTAACGGTCTGTCGGTGCTGGATTATCCAGGACATCCGCGCAGCTTTGGCGAACCTTCACGCATCAGCTGCGTGGTTCACCTGGGTGATGGCGAATTCACCGATGTGGAGCGCAAAGCCGAGCTGGGAGGCAACCTGCACGCCAAAGGCATGATGATCATGCAGGCGTTCCTGATCGCCGAACTGGATCTCGATCAGCAACTCCCCTTCTCCGCCTCGATCGTTTTTGAGCAATCTTACGGCGAAGTTGACGGGGACAGCGCCTCGCTGGCGGAACTCTGCGCCCTGATCAGCGCATTGTCACAGCAGCCGATCACCCAGCAAATCGCCGTAACTGGCTCCGTTGACCAGTTTGGTAATGTGCAACCAATCGGTGGCGCTAACGAAAAAATCGAAGGTTTCTTCGAGGTCTGTCTACGCCGCGGCCTGACGGGTAAACAGGGCGTGATCCTGCCAGCCAGCAACGTGCGGCACCTTTGCCTGCGCCCAGACGTCGTCGAAGCGGTACGTGAAGGGCAATTCCATCTGTGGGCGGTAGATAGCGTTGCGGAAGCCTTGCCGTTATTGACCGGCTATCCGTTCGCCGATGAGCAGCAGCCTAGCCTGCTGGCCGCCATCCAGGAGCGAATTGCACAGGCTATGTTGCCAGAACGGCGTCCGTTGCCGTGGCCATTGCGCTGGCTTAACTGGTTCAGCCGTGGCTGATCGGACTTGTTCAGCGTACACGTGTACGTTAATCTGCGTCCTTCATCAAAATAAGGTTTACTGAGAACATGGTAGATAAACGCGAATCCTATACGAAACAAGATCTCGAAGCATCGGGCCGTGGCGAACTGTTTGGCGCCGGTGGCCCACCGTTGCCATCAGGCAACATGTTAATGATGGACCGCGTGGTCAAGATGACCGAAGACGGTGGTAGCCACAATAAAGGCTACGTAGAAGCTGAGCTCGATATCAATCCGGATCTGTGGTTCTTCGATTGCCACTTTATTGGCGATCCGGTCATGCCAGGCTGCCTGGGTCTGGATGCCATGTGGCAGTTGGTAGGGTTCTACCTCGGCTGGATGGGCGGCGAAGGCAAAGGCCGTGCGCTGGGCGTCGGCGAAGTGAAGTTCACCGGCCAGGTACTGCCAACCGCCAAAAAGGTCACCTACCGCATCAACTTCAAACGCGTGATCATCCGCAAGCTGATTATGGGCGTGGCTGATGGCGAAGTGCTGTGCGATGGCAAAGTGATCTATACCGCCAGCGATCTGAAAGTGGGCCTGTTCAAGGACGCTGCGGCGTTCTAACGCCTTACGGCGGCCTCTCTCGGTCGCCGTTTATTTCCCCTGTGTTATTACTGTTCCGGTCGTTTAATCGCCGCTCAGTGACTACAATAAATGTATCCACTAAGAGGGCAGCATGAAAAAAACCAGTTTTGCAACGACCCCCTGCCCAATCGCCCGTTCGTTGGGGCGCGTGGGGGAATGGTGGAGCATCCTGATCCTGCGCGATGCCTTTCATGGCCTGAGCAAATTTGACGAGTTTCAGCAAAGCCTGGGGCTATCCCCCACGCTGCTGACCCGCAGGCTTAAATTTCTGGTGGAAAGCGGCATTCTGTATAAGCAACGCTACCAGACACGCCCGGTACGCTATCAATATCTGCTCACCGATCGCGGCAAGGATTTCTTCCCGGTGTTGGTGACGTTGTTCCAGTGGGGCAATACCCATCTGACCGAAGGGGCGCACAGCGCGGAACTGGTTGATCGGCGCAGCGGTCAACCGATACAGCCTCAATTAATCGATGCACTAACCCAGCAGCCTATCGCCCTACAGCACATCACGTTGGCGGCAGGTCCTGCGGCCGGAGAAGCCATGTCACGCCGTGCTTCTCTGATGCAGCATCACTACGCCTTACTTAATGAATCATCCAAGGAGTCACTATGAGCAGTCGTCGTATAGTTATCACCGGTATGGGGGCCGTCTCTCCTTTGGGTTGCGGCGTAGAGCCGATCTGGCAACGCCTGTTGGCTGGTCAGTCAGGGATCGGCCCACTGTCCGAAGAGATGGTGGCGGATTTGCAGGTCAAGATCGGCGGCCAGGTGCCCACGCTGGAGCAGGATGCCGCTGCCGGTTTTAATCCAGACCTGAGCGTGGCACCGAAAGACCAAAAGAAAATGGACCGCTTCATTCTGCTGGCAATGGCCGCCGCTGACGAAGCCATCAAGCAGGCTGGCTGGAACGCCGATAGTGAGGAGAAACAGGAGCGGACGGCCACCGTGATCGCCTCCGGCATTGGTGGCTTCCCCGCTATCGCCCATGCGGTGCGCACCACGGATAGCCGCGGGCCAAAGCGCCTCTCTCCTTTCACCATTCCCTCATTCTTGGTTAACCTGGCCGCCGGCCATGTTTCCATCAAGCATCAATTCAAAGGGCCGATTGGCGCACCGGTCACCGCCTGTGCAGCAGGCGTACAGGCCATTGGCGATGCGGTGCGGATGATCCGCAACGATGAAGCCGATATCGCCTTATGCGGCGGAACGGAAGCCGCTATCGATACCGTTAGCCTGGGGGGCTTTGCCGCTGCCCGAGCCATGTCAACCACGCCTGCGGATGCCGCAACCAAAGCGTCACGCCCGTTTGACAGTGCCCGCGACGGCTTTGTGATGGGTGAAGGTGCCGGGATGTTGGTGATAGAGACGCTGGAACATGCGTTGGCACGCGGCGCCAAGCCGTTAGCAGAGATTGTCGGTTACGGCACCAGTGCGGATGCCTACCATATGACTTCCGGGGCCGAAGATGGCGACGGTGCCTATCGAGCGATGAAGATTGCGCTGAAACAGGCTGGCGTCACGCCAGATCAGGTTCAGCATCTGAACGCGCACGCCACCTCAACCCCGGTTGGCGATCTGGGTGAAATCAACGCCATCAAACATCTGTTCGGCACCGATGGGCATATTGCCATCACCTCCACCAAATCGGCCACCGGCCATCTGCTGGGGGCCGCAGGTGGCCTGGAAACCATTTTCACCGCTCTGGCGCTGCGCGATCAAATCGCTCCGGGCACCCTGAATCTGGATAACCCTGACCCCGCCGCCGCAGGTTTACATCTGGTAGCCAATAAGGCGGAACCGATGGCCATGACCTATGCCCTGTCGAACGGATTTGGTTTTGGGGGAGTCAACGCGAGTATTTTGCTAAAACGCTGGCAGGAATAATTGTACGCTTAAAACGAAAACCTCCGCTTGTTTGGCGGAGGTCATTCCTTAATTCATGACAGAGAGCCGCTTAAGCGGTCACAGCCCTGTCCTCCATGGCTTGTCGCCAACCTCCCAGCCAGTTAGCCCGGGCGTCTAAAGATTGGTAGGGACAAAGTTCCCTTGAACGCCCTGCAATACCTGCTTGGTAACCACGTGATTCAGCCCGTTCCAAACGATCTCTTTTCTGTCTCTTCATGCCTCATTTCCCTCGTTGTTACTTTGTGGAAAGAAAACAATGGCCGCACGAAATACAGCCACATTTAAGGAATAGCCCTAAATGGCGAGAAGATCAACGTTCAAATTTCATACCGTTGTCATATTTGTGAGCTATGCACGGCGCATAAGCTAAGTGGCTGATATTGCTAGCCAGGATATAAATCCATGATAATAAACTAAAAAAATCCCGGCGAGGCTTTTGCTTTGCCTCACCGGGATGGTTTTAGAACGAATTATTACAAGTTATGATTAAAGGCGAGCTGCCTGTGCGGCAATCTCCTGTGCTTCCTGCAACCAGCCCTGAGCCAAGGTGCGGACCAAGGCGTCATAGCCATCTTCACCCTGTTTCAATTCCAGGTTGAATGGCCGCTTGATAAGCCTGCCCTGATGGCTCAGCACCCATTCACCCCGAACGATCGCTTTACCATCGTAGCGGCCATGGAAGCCGCTGATAGTGACGTTAAGCACATCCTGATCGCTGCTCATCGGCTGTGATGACACCACCCACCCCGGCAAAGCGCTGCCCAGGTTGGTCACCAACGTCTGTTGCAATTGCTGATCCAACGGGCTGGCCCACAGGTTGTTTTGCCCAATCACAAACTGCACGTCGTTAGTCTGGTAGACCACCCCACTCTGCGCCAGGAAATCCGCCACGCTAACGTGCTCCAGCCACAGCTGGCGTGACGCCTGGGTACCACTCACCGGAGCCGGGGTCCCCAACGCCGGTAACTGATAGTAAGTCTTGTTGGGCGTACTGCTACAGGCACTCAGCATCAGTGCCAGAACTACCGGGATCCACTTTTTCATTTTTTGGCCTTCTTCGGCTGAGGGTCATTACTGCCCGCGGCTTCAAATACCAGGGCGTTGCTCTTATCGTTCAGGGTACGCAGCACCGGTTGCAGCTCACGCAGCACCTGATCGAGACGTTGCATATCACCAACCATTTTGTTGTAGGCCGGTGAACCTGGCTGGAACCCTTTCATGCTGCGATTGAGTTCTTGCAGGGTTTTCTGCATATCTTCAGGCAATGCCTTCATCTCTTTACTGCTGATGATGTCATTGAGCGACTGCATGGTTTTCTGCGTTTCTTTCATGGTCTTCTGGCTTTCTGCCAACGTTTTGGTCGCTTCGTTGATCATTGGATTGATCGGCATCGAATTGATCTTATCCAGCGTCTGCATCAGCTTCTGTTGGATCTGCGCCAAGCCACCGCTTGTGGTTGGCAACAGCGGATAGCCGAACAGCTCACGCGGCCCCTTCCACACTTTCTCCTGTGGATAGAAGTCCAGATCGATATACAACGCACCAGTCAGCAGGTTGGCGGACTTCAGCGCGGCACGCAGGCCACGCGACTCAGCATCTTTCAAATGCTGCGCGATATCGAAGTTCTTGCCCAACTGTTGATTAAAGCGCTCAGGCTCAATACGGATCAGGACCGGAATACGGTAATCGTTATCCAACCGCTGGCGCATACCTTCTTTGTAGAATGGCACTTGCCCTACGGTACCCAGGCGGATACCCCGGAACTCGACCGGAGCACCCGGTTGCAGCCCGCGGATCGATTCGGAGAAGAACACCAGATAATCGGTATGCTCGGTATACAGTGAATCCTGAATATTGCGCTGGTTATCGAACAGGGCAAACTCGGCCTTTTCTTTCACCGCGTCGCCACGATCCCAACCTTCTGGAACGTCAAAGCTCACGCCGCCACTGAACAGCGTCGCCAAGGATCCCATTTCCACACGCATACCCTGTGCGGACATATCGAAGGCAACGCCGCTGTCTTTCCAGAACCGCACGTTACTGGTGATCAGTTGATCATAAGGCGCAGAAATAAACAGCTGATAGCGCATGGCGCGCAGCTTGGGATCGAAATAGCTGGTTTCCACTGAGCCGACGCGGTAGCCACGGAACAGCACCGGATCGCCAGCGTTCAACTGGCCGGATTTATCGCTGTCCAGTATGACGCGCAACCCTTTAGCATCTGGCGAGGCCAGTGGCGGAGCATCAAGCAACTTGTAATTCTCTTTGCCTGCCTTGCCCTTGTTGCCCGGTTGCAATTCAATGTAGGCACCGGATAACAAGGTTCCCAACCCGGAGATACCCTCGCGGCCAATCTGGGGTTTCACAACCCAAAAGGCGGTGTCATCGCGCAGCAGCTTTTCCATGCCGGAATTCAGGCGAGCCTGCACCAGCACTTTGCTCAGGTCTTCGCTCAAGGTGACGCTTTCCACCGTCCCAACATCCACACTGCGGCTTTTGATCTTGGTTTTTCCCGCTTCCAACCCTTCGGCAGAGGTCGTCACCAACGTCACTTCCGGCCCTTGATGGCTGAAGTGATAAAACAGGATCCACGCCCCGATCAACGCCGTGACAATGGGAATGATCCACACCGGCGACCAGCGCTTGATCTTCTCAACATCCGCGACGCCATGATTACTTTCCGTCACCTTGCGGCTCCTTTTTTGTTGTTTCATTTGCGCGATCCCAGGTTAAACGGGGATCAAACGCCATAGCAGCAAACATGGTGAGAATGACCACCATGGCGAACAGTAGCGCACCAATGTCTGGATAAATGCTCATCAACTGTCCCATACGTACCAACGCCGAAAGCACGGCGATCACAAACACGTCGATCATTGACCAACGGCCAACAAACTCCACCACTTCATAAATCAGATGCATACGTTCGCTATCGGCATTGGCCTTGCCTTTGCCATTGGCATCCAGGCAAAGCCAGCCAATCGCCAACATCTTGAGCGAGGGCACCATAATACTGGCAATGAAAATCACCATCGCCACCGGATAGGACCCTTCGCCCCATAGCAGCACTACCCCGGCCATGACCGTTGACGGCATTTTATTGCCCAACGCCTCGGTGATCATAATCGGCATCAGCATCGCCGGAATATACAATATGATCGAGGTAACCAATAACGCCATCGTCCATTGCAAGCTGTGGCGACGGCGTACATAGCCCACAGTGTGACAGCGCGGGCATTTGGACTGCTGGGCGGGCAAGATGGCCGTACAGCAGGAGCAGGAACGAACGCCTTGCCGCAATCCGGTACGCCCAATCTGCAACGGTTGTTCAATCAACGGGGCCGGTTCAATATCCTGCCACAGCCAGCGACGATCGACACATTGGAAGGCTCGCACCTGTAGCAGGCAAAACAGACAGTAAGGGATAAAGCTGGCACCAATGCCGATATCACCATAGGCCATCAGTTTAACGAAGCTGACCAGTACGCCAGCCAGGAAGATCTCGACCATGCACCAGGTCTTCAGCTGGAACAGCACCTTGGCCATCCAGACCTTCCATTGTCGTGGCAGCCGCACCCTGGCACACAACAGAATAATCGCCAACATGCAAAACGCCGGGATCAGTTGTACAAACACCATAAACAGGGTGGCCATGCTGGCATAGTCTTCTGCCACCATCACCTGAGGAATTTGGATCAGTTTGATTTCATTGCCCAGACCGGCAACGCGCATATTGATAAACGGAAATATATTGGCTAACACCAGCATGAATAACGCGCTGAGGGCAAAGCCAATCGGCTGTTTGCGCGGTTCTGCCCAGCGGGCGCTGAGTGTCGTTTTACAACGGGGACAAACGGCCTTGGAGCCTGATTGCAAAGGTGGCAGTGCCACCAGCATATCGCATTGTGGGCACAGTATCAGGTTATCCTGCTGATGCTCGCCATGCATCGCATGACTCTGCTGCTTATGACTTTCGTGGGAACACACCATTATCCTCCTTAACCGTGTCGCTCATCGGTACAGCCTGGGTTGCCCACAGCAGCAGCGTGCGGGCAACCCTGTTTCCAATCAGCCGTTTTTCATTGCTTCCAGCTCTTCCCAACGGGCAAAGGCTTGTTCCAGTGCCTGCTCAGCGGTGGCAAGATCGGCCAGCACCTGCTGGGTTTCGCTGTGCGGGCGCGAGAAGAATCCTGCGTCGCTCACCTGCGCCTGCAAGGCTTCAATATCCTTTTCCAACTGTTCAAGGCGTTGTGGCAACTGCTCCAGTTCACGCAGCAGGTTATAACTCAGTTTGGCCGCTGATTTCTTGGGCTGCTCGGTTTTTTTCTCCATCACAGCCTTGGTTTGGCTGGCGGCAACCGTGCGGATCGGCTTGGCGGTGGCACGTTGATGGTGTGCATCGTAGTAGCCCCCGACGTAAGTGTCGATCACGCCATTGCCTTCGAAAATCCAGCATTCGGTCACCGAGTTATCAACGAACTGACGATCGTGGCTCACCAGCAATACGGTGCCCTGGTAGCTATCGATCATCTCTTCCAACAGTTCCAGCGTTTCGACGTCCAGATCGTTGGTTGGTTCATCGAGGATCAGCAAATTGCTAGGCTTGAGGAATAACTTGGCCAGCAATAGGCGGTTACGCTCCCCGCCAGACAACGCTTTGACCGGCGTCATTGCCCGTTTAGGGTGGAACAGGAAGTCCTGCAGATAGCCCAGCACATGGCGCGAACGGCCATTGACCATCACTTCCTGCTTCCCTTCCGCCAGGTTGTCCATCACCGTACGTTCTGGATCCAGTTCGGCACGGTGTTGGTCAAAATAAGCGACTTCCAGCTTGGTGCCGCAGTGCACTCGCCCGCTGTCGGCTTTCAGTTGACCGAGCATCAATTTCAACAAGGTGGTTTTACCACAGCCGTTTGGCCCCACCAGCGCGATTTTGTCACCGCGTTGCACTTGGGCGCTGAAGCCTAGGACCAACACTTTGTCGGCGACCTGATAATTGACGTCTTCCATTTCGAACACAATCTTGCCCGAACGCACAGCCTCTTCCACCTGCATCTTGGCGGTGCCCATCACTTCACGACGTTGTGAACGCTCGTTACGCAACGCCTTCAGAGCGCGCACCCGGCCTTCATTACGCGTACGGCGCGCCTTGATGCCCTGACGGATCCAAACCTCTTCCTGCGCCAGTTTGCGGTCAAATTCGGCGTTCTGCAGCTCTTCGACCCGCAGCGCTTCTTCTTTGCTTTCCAGGTACAGCTCGTAGTTACCCGGCCATGACACCAGCTTGCCGCGATCGAGATCGACAATGCGCGTGGCCATATTGCGGATAAACGAACGGTCATGCGAGATGAAGACGATGCTGCCCTGGAACTCTTTCAGGAACCCTTCCAGCCAGTCGATGGTGGTGATATCCAGGTGGTTGGTAGGTTCATCAAGCAGCAACACGCGCGGTGAACTGACCAACGCCCGGCCCAGTGCCGCTTTACGCAGCCAACCACCGGAAAGAGAGGACAGTTCCGCATCACCGTTCAGGCCCAGTTGCAACAGGACTTCACTGATACGGCTGTCTAGCTGCCATAAGCCCTGGTGATCGAGGATCTCCATGACCTGTGCCATACGCGTCAGGTTCTTTTCACTCGGATCCAGCTCCACCTGATGCGAGATGGCGTGATACGCCTTCAGATGTTCCGCCTGCTCCGCCACGCCTTCGGCCACAAAGTCGAACACTGTGCCGCCGATATTGCGCGGGGGATCCTGCTGCAAACGCGCCACAATCAGATCCTGCTCGTAAATGATGCGCCCATCGTCCAATGGGATCTCTTTTCCGAGGATCTTCAGCAGGGTCGATTTACCGGCCCCGTTGCGCCCAACCAGGCAGACGCGTTCATTGTCTTCAATATGAATTTCGGTGTTGTCTAACAAAGGTGCATCGCTGAAAGAGAGCCAGGCACCGGACATGCTGATTAACGACATAGTAATTATTTTCCTTCGCCGGCGTGGGTGACCAGCCAGCAGTTGTGGATCTGACGGTTACGGGCAAAGTCTTCTGACTGCGTCTTGGCGGTAATTTCTTTCGCCTCCAGACCCAGTGCATTCAGACCTGCCAGATCCATCTGGAAACCGCGTTTGTTGTTGGAGAACATGATGGTTCCGTTACGCCGCAGTATCCGTTGTAAATCTTTCATCAGCGCCAGATGGTCGCGCTGTACGTCAAAGGTGTTCTCCATACGCTTGGAGTTGGAGAACGTCGGCGGATCGATAAAGATCACATCGAACTGTTCGTCGGCATTGTGCAGCCAGGACAGGCAATCTGCCTGGATCAAGCGGTGCTGTCTACCCGTCAGGCCGTTAACCCGCAGGTTCTTTTCTGCCCATTCCAGATAGGTGCGCGACATATCCACCGTGGTGGTGCTACGTGCGCCCCCCAACCCGGCATGTACACTCGCGGTGCCGGTGTAGGCAAACAGGTTGAGGAAGTCTTTACCTTTGCTCATTTCACCCAGCATACGGCGAGCGATGCGGTGATCGAGGAATAACCCGGTATCGAGATAATCCGTCAGGTTGACCCACAGCTTGGCATTGAACTCTTCTACCAGCAGGAACTCACCCTTCTGCGCCAGCTTCTCATACTGATTCTTGCCCTTCTGGCGTTCGCGGGTTTTCAGGATCAGCTGATTCGAAGGCAGCTCTAACACCGCCAACGTGGCGTTAATCACGTCAAACAGGCGCTGGCGGGCTTTCTGCGCATCGATGGTTTTCGGCGGCGCGTACTCCTGTACCACCACCTTACTGCCATAGCGATCCACCGCCACGTTATAGTCTGGCAGATCGGCATCATACAGGCGATAGCACTCAATTCCCTGCTGCTTTGCCCATTTGTCCAATTTCTTCAGATTCTTGCGCAGACGGTTGGCGAAGTCTTCCGCCACCTGTACGCCACCAGCACCCTGTGGGTTTTCTGCCAGTTGGTAGTTTTTCTGTACGCAATCCAGCGGGCCATTTTTCGCTTTGAACTGGCGCTCGGCGCGCAGTTGCAGGCAACTGAGCAATTCTGGTGAGGCGCTGAACAGCGAAAGCTGCCAGCCACCAAAGTGGCTCTTCATGATGCGCCCTAACATATTGTGCAGCGCAATCAGTGCCGGTTCGCTCTCGAGGCGTTCACCGTATGGCGGGTTGCTGACCACCGTGCCTACCGGGCCTTCCGGCAGTGGATTGGTCAGTTTGCTGACGTCATTAACGTTAAAGGTGATCAATTCGGCCACGCCAGCGCGGCGGGCATTCCCCTTCGCCATTTCAATGACGCGGCGATCGATATCCGAACCGAAGAAGCGTGACGGGGTTTCCTGCAGACCACGTTTCGCCCGGACCTGCGCTTCGGTGATCACTTCACGCCACAGTTCGGCATTGTGGCCGTTCCAGGCGGTAAAGCCCCAATGTTGGCGATGCAGGCCAGGCGCACGATCGGAGGCGATCATCGCCGCTTCGATCAACAGCGTACCGGAGCCGCACATCGGGTCCAGCATCGGCGTCCCTGGCTGCCAACCGGAACGTTGGACAATCGCCGCCGCCAGGTTTTCCTTCAGCGGAGCCTGGCCGGTCAGATCGCGATAGCCGCGCTGGTGCAAACCTTCGCCGCTCAGATCGAGCGCTACGCTGGCCATATCGCGCTGCAGAAAAACGTTCACGCGAATGTCCGGCTGCTGTTTCTCTACCATTGGCCGATCGTTGAGCTTGCGGGTAAAGCTGTCCACAATGGCGTCTTTGACTTTCAACGCGCCATATTGGCTATTGCGGATCTCTTCATTGAGGCCGCTGAAATGCACCGCAAAGGTTTTATCCAGGCCAAATATCGATGGCCAGTCAATGGCCTGCACACCGAGGTACAGATCCAAATCGCTGTGCACGCGAAATTCATTCAGCGGCAACAGAATACGTGAGGCCAGGCGGCTCCAGAGCAGGCTTTGGTACAGAAGACGATCGTCACCCTGAAAATGTACTCCCCCCTGCACCACTTTGCAGGAGTGAGCGCCAAGCCGCTCCAGTTCGCTTTTTAACAGTTCTTCCAATCCACGCGCCGTGCTGGCAAACAGAGTGTTCATATCGTGCTTATCACCAAAAAGAAAATTGTTGCGCATTATAGCTAATCCAGACCGCTTGTCATAAAGTTGCTCCCTTCTATTTCATTTATCGCACGGAGGCAGGGGTGATCACGCTCTCCCGACTTTACGTTCATCCGGTCAAATCACTACGGGGTTTACAGCTTTCTCACGCCCAGGTGGCCAGTCACGGCCTGGCTTTTGATCGCTCCTTCATGATCACCGAGCCAGACGGTACCTTCATCACCGCCCGCCAATACCCGCAGATGGTGCTGTTTACCCCGGCGTTGTTGGCCGATGGTCTGTTTCTGACCGCGCCGGACGGTGAAAGCGCGGCGATCCGCTTCATTGATTTCGCACCCGATGCGCAGCCGACCGAGGTGTGGGGTAACCATTTCACCGCGTTGATCGCGCCGATGGCCATCAACAGTTGGTTAAGCGGTTATTTTCAGCGCGAGGTCCAGCTACGCTGGGTTGGGCCTGAATTAACCCGCAGGGTAAAGAAACACCCGGAAATTCCGCTCTCCTTTGCCGACGGTTACCCTTATCTGCTGATTAATGAAGCCTCATTCCAGGATCTGCAACAACGTTGCCCGAGCAGCATCAGGCTGGAGCAGTTCCGCCCGAACCTGGTGGTGACCGGTAGCCCGGCCTGGGCAGAAGATGGGTGGCAGGTGATCCGCGTCGGCGACGTGATGTTCGATCTGGTAAAACCCTGCAGCCGCTGCGTATTGACCACGGTCAGCGTCGAGCGTGGCCGCAAGCACCCGAGCGGCGAGCCGTTGAGTACGCTGCAACAGTTCCGCACTGCCGATAATGGTGACGTCGACTTTGGTCAAAACATGATTGCCCGTAACAGCGGTATTATCCGCGTCGGCGATAGTGTTGAAGTGTTGTCAACCAAACCGCCGCGACCTTATGGGGCTGGCAAGGTCGTCGAAAGCCTGCAAGCACCGCAGGACAGCACCACCAGCGTGAGCATTGAATATCAAGGAAAGGTGTTTGCCGGTAATAACCAGCAGATCTTGTTAGAACAGTTGGAGCAGCAAGGCATTCGCATCCCTTACTCCTGCCGGGCTGGTCTGTGCGGTAGTTGCAAGATAACGCTGGTGGAGGGCGAAGTTGCGCCGCTAAAGAAAAGCGCAGTGGCTGCCAACGGCACCATCCTCTGTTGCAGCTGTATTCCTAAAAGCGATGTGAAGCTGGCGTAACGCTTATTACACTGCCCTGTCGTAAGCCGGGGCAGACTGTTCATCCGGGATGCAGGGTTTCAGGCGATCGTGCATCACTTTTATCGCATCCCCCAGCACCATGGTTCGCCCAGCCAACACCAGCTGATTTTGTGCCAGCAAGCACAGGCTGGCATTATCCCCGGCTTCCACCACCAGCAGACGCGCATCGACACCGCTATCCATCACCTTCACCGCCGCCAACTCGCCATTTTTAGGGCGTAGCGGATAGTGTTGCTGAGCAAAATGCCAGCTCTTGGGCATCAGAGGTTTAAGAAAACGAAAGGCCACCAGCGCATTTAATACCAACTCGGCACGTTGTTCATGGCTGAGCTTTATCTGTTTGCACTGTTCTTCATAATCAAAATAAAGCGCCGCATCATCGACGCAGAATGCGCATTCAGCGAAGGCATCCGGGGTTAGCATTTTTGCCGGAAAGCGTGAACGGAAGATCATACCATTGGCTAAATCGAGCATCAGTCGATCGTGCTCAGCGTCAAAATACCAACGCCAATTGTCATCAGGTTTTATCTTCATTACTTATCCTTCTCACCACATGCCAACGCAGTATTACGCAAAGGGCGATTTTATCACCAGAAAGGTTGCTTAAACATCGGATAATTCCGCTACCGAACAAAATATAGACGAGCCGGGGGCAGAAATAAACCCCCGGTCGAAAATGAAAGGCAAAATATTAGATATGGGTAACGATATCTTTAATCAAACGCGGTCCGTGGAAGATAAAACCGGAATAAATTTGTACCAAAGTTGCCCCGGCCTCCATTTTTTCCCGTGCCGCCGTCAGGGAATCAATTCCACCAACGCCGATAATCGGCAAGCGCCCTTGCAACTCCTGCGACAAACGACGGATCACTTCGGTGCTGCGTAACTGTACCGGACGGCCACTTAATCCCCCTGCCTGATCGCAGTAATTCAATCCCTGAACCAGTTTACGATCGAGGGTGGTATTGGTGGCAATGACCCCATCTATATTATGACGCACTAAACTGTCCGCTATTTGGATCAGTTCTTCCTCTGAAAGATCCGGCGCGATCTTTACCGCAACCGGCACATATTTGTGATGGCGAGCCTGCAATTGGGCCTGCTTATTTTTTATCGCCGCTAGCAGATCGTCCAGCGCTTCACCATACTGTAAGGATCGTAATCCCGGAGTATTGGGTGATGAGATATTAATCGCGATATAGCCGGCATACGGATAAACCTTATCCATACAGATCAGATAATCGTCTTTGCCCTGCTCGACCGGCGTGTCTTTATTCTTGCCGATATTGATCCCCAGCACGCCGCCAAAATGGGATTTTTTAACGTTTTCAACCAGATTGTCTACGCCGTGGTTATTGAACCCCATGCGGTTGATCAGCCCTTCGGCCGGGACCAGGCGGAACAGACGCGGTTTATCATTGCCCGCTTGCGGACGCGGTGTAACGGTACCGACCTCAACAAAGCCAAAGCCCATCGCGCCAAAGGCATCAATGCACTCGCCGTCTTTATCCAGACCGGCAGCCAAACCTAATGGGTTGCTAAAGGAGAGCCCCATGCAGCTCACCGGTTTGCTCGGCACCGACTGACGGATAAGAAACTCTAGTGGGGTGCCGGTAATACGTCGCAGTTGACTGAAGGTCAATTCGTGTGCGCGCTCGGGATCGAGCTGGAACAAGGCTTTCCTGACGATGGGGTAGTACATGTACTCTCCTGATTTCCCGGTGATATCCTGCTGACTTGAGGTCGCAAGTAAATCGCTGTGCCTGATGTGGATACAGGTGTTGCGGTTATTTAGCGACAACCTCAAGTCAGCAGGATAGGCCTGTCGACCGGGGGCGTATTATCCGGTATCCCCTCGCCAATTGGAATTGATTAAAGGCAAAAAAAGCGCGTTTAGCGCAATCGTTTCCCTTGTATGGAGCTACTTCCCTGCTTTTCCCCCTTTGCGCATATCAAAATCAAAAAAAGAGATTTAAATAACGCCCCCTTTTGCTGTTAGCTTTAAAACACTTTTCGAACATTAATTTAACATTGATAACTTTTCGATATAAGGAGTGGCGATGCGCGTTATTTCTCTGGCTGGCAGCCCAAGGCTCCCCTCACGCTCGGCGGCGCTGTTACAACTGAGCCAACGCTGGCTACAACAGCAGCAGGTAGAAGTGATCCCCTATACCCTGCACGATTTCCAGGCTGAAGACCTGCTGCGCGCCAATTTTAACAGCCCTGATATTAAAGCCTTTGCCGCGCAACTGGCCGCTGCGGATGGCCTCTTGATCGCCACGCCGGTTTATAAGGCATCGTTTTCTGGCGCGCTGAAAACCTTACTCGACCTGCTTCCTGAACGAGCGCTGGAACACAAAGTGGTTCTACCGCTGGCCACCGGCGGCTCCATCGGCCACATGCTGGCGGTGGACTATGCGTTGAAACCGGTACTAACGGCGCTGAAAGCCCAGGAAGTGCTGCACGGCGTGTTTGCCGATGACGGCCAGATAGTGCTTAACGGTGAACAGGCCCAGCTATCCGATGGGGTGGCCGCGCGTCTGAACGAAGCGTTGGACAGTTTTTATCTGGCGCTCAGCCGCCGTAAACCGCCGGCGCTAAACACCGCCGCCTCTCTGTTAACCCGGCAAACTGCCTAACCGCCTAAGGAAATCATCATGCCACTCTCTTTCCGCCGTTGGCTTAGCACCGGTGCGCTGGCCGCCATCATGGCGCTGGCGCTGACCAATACCGTCGTCGCACAAGATAACGCGCCTGCTCAGTTTCGTATCGGCTACCAAAAAGGCTCGGTGAGTCTGGTGTTGGCCAAAACCCATCAATTGCTGGAACAACGCTTCCCCACGACCAACATCAGTTGGATCGAATTCCCGGCGGGCCCACAGATGCTCGAGGCGCTGAACGTCGGCAGCATCGATCTGGGCAGCACCGGCGATATCCCGCCAATCTTTGCCCAAGCTGCCGGGGCCGACCTGCTGTACGTCGGCGTAGAGCCGCCAAAACCCAAGGCGGAAGTGATCCTGGTGCCGGAAAATAGCCCGATCCACAGCGTCGCCGAGTTGAAAGGCCACAAAGTAGCCTTCCAGAAAGGCTCCAGCTCACACAACTTGCTGCTGCGGGCACTGCAAAGGGACGGCCTGAAGTTTACCGATATCCAACCGGTTTATCTGACGCCCGCCGATGCCAGAGCAGCCTTCCAACAGGGCAACGTCGATGCCTGGGTGATCTGGGATCCCTACTATTCTGCCGCGTTGCTGCAAGGCGGTGTGCGGGTATTGACCGATGGCAGCGAATTGAACCAGACCGGCTCTTTCTACCTGGCCGCTCGCCCTTATACCGAAGCCAACGGCCCGTTCATCCAGCAGGTGCTGGCGGTACTGACCCAGGCAGATGCGCTGACGCATAGCGATCGGGCGCAGAGCATTACCCTGCTGGCCAAGGCGATGGGCTTACCGGAAGCGGTGATTGCCAGCTATCTGGATCATCGCCCGCCAACGGCCATCAAACCCTTGGGGGACGCCACCATTGCTGCCCAGCAAAAAACCGCCGATCTCTTTTTCGCCAACCGGTTGGTTCCGGTGCAGGTCGATATTTCTCAACGCGTCTGGCATCCAGCCGCACAATAATCAGGAGAGAACCCTATGAGCATTAACGTATTCTGGTTTTTACCGACTCACGGAGATGGCCACTATCTGGGAAGTTCGGAAGGGGCACGTGCGGTCGATTACGGTTATCTTCAGCAGATCGCCCAGGCTGCTGACCGGCTCGGTTTCGGCGGCGTGCTGATCCCAACGGGGCGCTCTTGCGAAGATTCTTGGCTGGTTGCCGCGTCATTAATTCCTGTCACGCAACGGCTGAAATTCCTGGTGGCCCTTCGCCCTGGTATCATCTCCCCGACGTTGGCAGCCAGGCAGGCCGCCACGCTGGATCGCCTTTCCAATGGCCGCGCCCTCTTCAATCTGGTGACCGGTGGCGATCCGGAAGAGCTGGCAGCGGAAGGTTTGCACCTTAACCACACCGAACGCTATGAGGCCTCCGCCGAATTTACCCATGTGTGGCGCAAAGTGCTGGAAGGTGAAACCGTCGATTTCGCCGGTAAGCATATTCAGGTGAAAGGCGCCAAGCTGTTGTTTCCCCCGGTGCAGCAACCTCGCCCACCGCTGTATTTTGGCGGTTCTTCAGAGGCGGCACAGGATCTGGCAGCCGAGCAGGTTGAACTGTATCTGACCTGGGGAGAACCCCCTGCCCAGGTAAAAGAAAAAATAGAGGAAGTACGAGCCAAAGCGGCAGCCCTGGGGCGTAAAGTCCGCTTCGGTATCCGTTTGCACGTCATCGTGCGCGAAACCACCGCAGAAGCCTGGCAAGCGGCCGATCGTTTGATCGCCAATCTGGATGATCAAACCATTGCGGATGCACAGAAAGCCTTTGCCCGCTTCGACTCCGTTGGCCAACAGCGAATGGCGGCCTTACATGGCGGCAAGAAAGACAATCTGGAAATCAGCCCTAACCTGTGGGCCGGTGTCGGATTGGTGCGTGGCGGTGCTGGCACGGCTTTGGTGGGAGATGGCCCAACGGTGGCGGAACGCATTCAGGAATATGCCGATCTGGGTATCGATACCTTTATTCTTTCCGGTTACCCGCATCTGGAAGAGGCCTATCGCGTAGGTGAACTGCTGTTCCCGCATCTCGATCTGGCGGCCAGCGAACTACCGACCCAACTGCGTGCGATCAAACCGCAGGGTGAAGTGGTCGCCAATATCTATGTCCCACAAAAAGTGTCACAAAGCTGAGGAGAACAGTGATGGCGATCGGTGCACAACAAATTCTGCACCGGCTAGCCCCCTGGGCTTTGCCGGTCGCGCTGGTGATTGGCTGGCAGATCTCCGTTGAGGCTGGCTGGTTATCTAACCGTATCTTACCCGCGCCGAGCGCCGTAGTGGCTGCCTTTTGGGCTTTAACCCAGAGTGGCGAGCTGTGGCAACACCTGACCATCAGCAGTTGGCGCGCGCTGATTGGCTTCAGTATCGGTGGCAGCATTGGCCTGGTGCTGGGATTCATTACTGGCCTGTCCCGCTGGGGAGAACGTCTGCTCGACAGCTCGGTACAGATGATCCGTAACGTGCCGCATCTGGCGCTGATCCCGCTGGTGATCTTATGGTTCGGCATCGACGAGTCCGCCAAAATCTTCTTGGTGGCTCTGGGTACGCTATTCCCGATCTATCTGAATACCTATCACGGTATCAAGAATATCGATCGTGGCTTGCTGGAAATGGCACGCAGCTACGGCCTGAGCGGCTTTGGCCTGTTCACGCAGGTGGTGCTACCCGGCGCTCTGCCTTCGATCATGGTCGGCGTGCGTTTCGCCCTCGGGTTTATGTGGCTGACACTGATCGTCGCCGAAACCATCTCCGCCAACTCGGGCATCGGTTACCTGGCGATGAATGCCCGTGAATTCCTACAGACCGACGTGGTGGTGGTCGCCATCATTCTATATGCCCTGCTCGGCAAACTGGCCGATGCCTGCGCACAATTGCTCGAACGTGTCTGGTTACGCTGGCATCCGGCCTATCAACTGAAATCAGGAGAAGCATAATGACGGCACCGACTCGCATCCCGCAAGGCACCCCCATTACCCTGGAAGCCATCACCAAGCGTTATGGCAATCGCACCGTGCTGGACGATCTGCAACTCCGCATCACCGCAGGCCAGTTTGTGGCCGTGGTTGGCCGCAGCGGCTGTGGTAAAAGCACCTTATTACGCCTGCTCGCAGGGCTGGAAACGGCCAACAGCGGGACACTGTTGAGTGGGAATGCCCCGCTCAGCCACGCCAAAGACGATACCCGTCTGATGTTTCAGGATGCTCGCCTGCTGCCGTGGAAAAAGGTGATCGATAACGTGGGGCTTGGCCTGCGCGGCAACTGGCGTGATGCTGCATTGCAGGCGTTAACCACCGTTGGGCTGGCCGATCGTGCCAATGAATGGCCAGCCGCGCTGTCTGGCGGGCAGAAACAGCGTGTCGCCCTGGCCCGTGCGTTGATCCATCGCCCACGGCTATTGCTGTTGGATGAACCGTTGGGGGCACTGGACGCGTTAACCCGTATTGAAATGCAGGGGCTGATCGAAACGCTTTGGCAACAGCATGGTTTCACCGTATTGCTGGTCACGCATGACGTTAGTGAGGCGATCGCGCTGGCCGATCGGGTGCTGTTAATCGAAGAAGGACGTATCGGGCTGGATTTGACCATCGATTTACCACGGCCACGTCGTAAAGGCTCGGCAAAACTGGCGGAGCTGGAAGCAGAGGTATTGGCAAGAGTGTTGGCACCACCGCAAGCTGTCGAGAACTCCCGCCGGGTGGCGAATTAATCAGGGGACGGCAAATGCCGTCCCCTTGCTTTTTACGCGTCTAGCGCCTTGGTGATCTTCTCAAACAGATCGCCAGACAGGTTCTCCAGCCCTTTTAACTGCTCTAGCGCCTGACGCATCAACGCCTGACGAGAGGCATCATAGCGCTTCAGGCGGATCAGAGGTTCAATCAGCCGCGCGGCAACCTGTGGGTTACGCTTGTTCAGATCGCTGAGGATCTCCACCAGGAACTGATAACCGCTGCCGTCTGCTGCATGGAACGCCGCCGGGTTAGCCGAGGCGAATCCACCAATCAGCGAGCGGGTGCGGTTTGGATTACTCAGGCTGAATGAACGGTGTTGCAGCAGCGCACGCACCTTACCGAGTACGTCTGCCGCCGGGCTGGTGGCCTGGAGGATGAACCACTTGTCCATCACCAGACCATCGTGATGCCAGCGCTCATCAAACTCGGCCATCAAGGCATCACGGCAAGGCAGCTGTGCCCCCATCGCCGCGGCCAGTGCCGCCAGCGAATCGGTCATGTTGTCGGCCTGCTGGAACTGTTGCACCACCAGCCTGTCGGCCTGTTCTGCATCGCCGAAGGCCAGATAATGCAGGCAAATATTACGCAGTGAACGCTTGGCAATATCGCCGTGCTCAACCCGGTACCCATCGGTTTTATTAGCGTGATACACCGCCAGCCACTCATCGGCCAGCTCTTTAGCCAGGCAACGGGTGATCGCCTCATGCACCGCCGAAATGGCTTGTGGATCGATAATGGCGAACAGCTCGGCAATTTCGTTTTCCGATGGCAGCGTGAGGATCTGCGCGGCCAGGGCCGGATCCAGCTTCTCATCCAGCAGCACCGCCCGGAAGGCATCTGCCACGTGCAGCGGCAGCGACAATGGCTGCTTCTGCTGATATTTGGCCACGTTCAGCTTGATGTAGATGGCCAGCAGGCTCTGCGCGGCATCCCAGCGAGAAAACTCATTGCGTGCATGCTGCATCAGGAAGGTCAGTTGCTGATCGCTGTACGGATAATCCAGCTTGACCGGTGCCGAGAACTCACGCAGCAGCGAAGGAACCGGCTTATGCGCGACGCCATCAAACACAAAAGTCTGTTCGGCGGCGGTGACGTTCAACACGTTATTGACCGGTGAACCGTCTTTCTGCAAGGCAATGACGTTGCCTTCGCTGTCGTAAAGCTCAATATCCAGCGGGATATGCAACGGCAGTTTTTCTGGCTGATCGGCCGTCGGCGCGGTTTTCTGGCTGACGTGCAAGCGGTATTGTTGATCCTCGGCGCTATAGTCATCACGCACCGTCAGCAGCGGCGTGCCGGACTGGCTGTACCAGCGGCGGAACAGCGACAGATCGACGTTGGAAGCATCTTCCATTGCCTGTACAAAATCATCGCAGGTGGCCGCACTGCCGTCGTGGCGTTCGAAATAGAGCTGCATCCCCGCCTGGAACTGTTGTTCTCCCAGCAACGTATGCAGCATGCGGATCACTTCGGATCCTTTCTCATACACCGTCAAGGTGTAGAAGTTGTTCATCTCGATCACTTTATCCGGCCGGATCGCGTGCGCCATCGGGCTGGCATCTTCGGCAAACTGCGCCCCACGCATCACCCGTACGTTATCGATGCGGTTGACCGAACGGGAGCCCAGGTCGGAGCTGAACTCCTGATCGCGGAACACCGTCAGCCCTTCTTTCAGGCTAAGTTGGAACCAGTCACGGCAGGTCACGCGGTTGCCGGTCCAGTTATGGAAATATTCGTGGCCAATCACCGCTTCAATATTCAGGTAATCCTTGTCGGTGGCGGTTTCGGCCTTGGCCAGCACATACTTCGAGTTAAAGATATTTAACCCTTTGTTCTCCATCGCCCCCATGTTGAAGAAATCCACGGCGACGATCATGTAGATATCCAGATCGTATTCCAGGCCAAAGCGGGTTTCGTCCCACTTCATCGAGTTTTTCAGCGAGGTCATGGCCCAATCGGCACGATCCAGGTTGCCGCGATCGACAAACAGCTCCAAGGCCACCTTACGACCAGAACGGGTGGTGAAGCTATCACGCAACACGTCAAAATCCCCCGCCACCAGCGCAAACAGATAGCTAGGTTTCGGGAACGGATCCTGCCATTGTACCCAGTGACGGCCGTCTGCCAGGTCACCTTCAGCCACCCGGTTGCCGTTCGACAGCAGGAAAGGATAACGTGCTTTATCGGCGACGATGCGGGTAGTAAAACGGGCTAGCACGTCTGGGCGATCCAGATAGAAGGTGATATGGCGGAAGCCTTCGGCCTCGCATTGGGTACACAGCGCTTCGCCAGACAGGTATAGCCCTTCCAACGCGCTATTTTTGGCTGGATGAATGTCGTTGACGATCGTCAGGGTAAACTGAGCCGGTAGCTGTTCAATGACCAGTTGGTTTTCCTGCTGACGATAGGCGCTCCAAGGCTGCCCATCCACTTGAATACTCACCAGAGTCAGGTCTTCGCCATTCAACGTTAACGGGGCGCCAGCGGCACCCTGCCGTTTGATCTGGCTGACGGCGGTCACGCGCGTGGTGTCTGCATCCAGTTCAAAATCCAGGTCGATATCGGTGATGGTATAATCTGGGGCGCGATAATCGTGGCGATACTTCGCCTGTGGCTGTTGTGTCATAAAAACCCTTTGACGTCTCAGTGAGTTACAGATCCCGGACTCGGAGCGTACCGCCGTGCAGGACGACGTGGTATCTCAATGGCCCGATTGTGAATAAACTGTATCACAGCTATAAAAAAAACCCAGAAATGGCAGCAAATCGCACCAAGAAATCACGCGACTCACGCAGACATTCGCTGTTGTTTGCTATGCTCCAGCTACCCTGGCGCTTCGCTTAACGTCAAACTCAGCATTTTATGCTTTAACAGGCGCGGTTCCATCCCCGTTGGCAACCGAATTGCGGAGGAAAACCAGCGCTAGCAATGATATAATTATCCAAGAGCCAGTAGGAGAAACGGATTGGCATGAAAGTAAAATACCTTATCTATTTCTTCACCTTTGCCATCATGCTGTCTTTTGCGGTTTTTATCGCCAATGGGCTGATAAAAGCCCGGGCTAGCTATCACCAAAGTCTGGAAAATCTGTATAAAATCAGCAGAACCAAAGAAGTGGCCGAGGCCTTTCAGGCTACGCTGCTGGCACACCGGTTAAAAAGATTAGGCCTGGCGGATAAATCCGTGACCCAAGCCCAATGGCAACAGGCCGATAAACAGGCGCGTGAAAAAATCGCGATTGTTAAATCCAATGTTGACGCCGATCTCGCCCTGCGCCTGGGCATTCGGCAAAAGATTGCCATACTGTCCATGCTCGATTGGATGGAAAGGCTGCTGGATAACGATTCACGTCAGGTCACGCAAGTCGACACTGCCAACAGCAATCTGTTCAATATCAACAGCGCCTATTATATCGTCCAGACCACCAAAGCCTTCTACCGCTATACCTACGACACCCGGCTGATCAATGCGGACTCTTTTCTGTTTTTGGAGGCTGTTCGCCTTAATAATCGGCTGAATATGTCGCTGACCGAACTGATCGATCAGATTATCGACGTCAATCTCAGCAGCCTGGAACGCAAGAATGCTTATCTGAAGGCCATCCAATTGACCGGGGTATTCACCCCGCTCGGTACCCGTTTGGCGTTCTTAAAGCTGGCCTATAACGATCCGCAGATTGCCGAACTGGTGGATGAGATACTGCGTAACATCTCCAACAACCGGATCAGCAGCATTTCAGACGGGCTATATCAAGCCATTACCCACAATACCGTCTATGACATCAACCTGATCGCCAGCTATATCGAGGAGATGGACAAGCTTTCCCAAAGACTCTATGAGCGCAGCTTTGAGCTGGAGATGGCCGCTTCCGAAGCCAAAAAGTATGATAGCCAGACGGCCATCTACGGCATGATTTCTCTGAGTGGGCTGATTGCCCTGTTCATCCTGCTGCCTTCCATGATCTTCTGTTCCAACATTACCCGCTGGCTGACCAAAACGCATAAAAATATTCTGCGCCTGTCACAAGGCGATACGAATATTGATGACAACGACGCTTTTTACAGCAAAGAGCTGATCGCCATCAGTGATGCCATCACCCAGCTCAAACAATACAATCAGGTCAAGCTCGCGCTGGAAAACGAAAAGCAACAGCTAATCAAAGAGCTGGAAGTCTCGTCATTCTTCGATCCGTTGACCAACATTTATAACCGCCGCAAATTTTTCCTCGAGTGTGAGATGCTCGCCCAGAGTAGCTATCCGCTGGCGTTCTGTCTGATCGATATCGATAACTTCAAGCGTCTTAACGATACCTATGGCCACGATGTCGGCGACCGAGTGCTGGTGATGTTCGCCCAGTCGTTAAGTAACACCTTCCGTTCCAGCGATATCTTTTGCCGCTATGGCGGTGAGGAGTTTGCCCTGCTGCTCGGTCACTGTTCCCTGGAAAATGCCCGCAGCATGATGGAAGCCCTGCGTGAGCAAACCCAACAGATGTGCCTGGAGTTGGTCAACGGAAAACGGGTGCGCTTTACCATCAGCTGTGGCATCGCTGCCGTAGGCAACCTGGCAGAACTGCATCCAGCCATCAAGCAGGCCGACGAAGCGCTCTATTTTTGTAAGAAGAGCGGGCGCAATCGGGTCAGTATTTATACGCCAACCGGTTTTATCTGAATCGGTGTTTAAAATAATTAACCTCATAATTTTTATGAGTAAATCAACTAAGCCATTCAGTTTATTGGATTAAATGGCTTTTTCTGTCTGAGGTTGCGCCCCCAGTAAAATAAAGGCACGTTTTATCCTCGACCCGTTCAGGCCATTTGTGGTGTGATGAGGCTTCAATAACAGGATAATCCGGGTATACTCCCCCCACTTTTTTGATTATCCGGATTTGGACACGCGCCTGACGAGGATGCTGTAACGCGATATGACTCTATACGCTTCCCCGATTTTGACTTCACTGCTTGATACTGACGCCTACAAGCTTCATATGCAGCAAGCAGTGTTCCATCGCTACCCCGCAATTACCGTTGCGGCGGAGTTTCGTTGCCGTGGCGACGAACTGCTAGGCGAATATGCCGACGAGATCCGCGCGCAGGTTGCCATGATGAGCGAGTTGGCGCTAACCGAAGCCGAACACCGCTATCTCTCCAGCCTGCCTTTCTTCCATCAGAATTACCTGAGCTGGCTGCGGGAGTTTCGCTACGATCCGCAACAGGTCAGCATTAGCAATCACGACGGCAAATTGCATATCCGTATCGCTGGCCCCTGGCGCGAAGTGATTATGTGGGAAGTGCCGTTATTGGCAGTGATCAGCGAAGTCGTGCACCGCCAGCGCTCTCCACAGGCCACGCCAGAGATGGCAATCAGCCAGTTGCGCCAGAACCTGGCACAGTTCAAGCAACTGAGCGGAGATATTGATATCTCACGCTTCAAGCTGATGGACTTTGGCAGCCGTCGTCGCTTCTCCCGCGATGTGCAACAAGCCATTGTCAGCACGTTGAAAAACGAATTCCCCTATCTGGTTGGCACCAGTAACTACGATTTGGCGCATCGACTGGATCTGATACCGGTTGGCACACAAGCCCATGAATGGTTCCAGGCTCATCAACAGATTAGCCCGGTGCTGGCCAACAGCCAGCGTGCCGCCTTGCAGGCCTGGCTGGATGAATATCCCGATCAGCTCGGCATAGCCCTTACCGACTGTATCACCATGGATGCGTTCCTGCGTGATTTCGGCAAGCAGTTTGCCCAGCGTTATCAAGGGTTGCGCCACGACTCTGGCGATCCGATCGAATGGGGTGAAAAAGCCATTGCCCATTACCAGCAATTGGGTATCGATCCCATGAGCAAGACGCTGGTGTTTTCAGACAATCTGGATCTGGATAAGGCGTTGGCGCTGTATCGCCACTTTGATCGGCGTATCAACCTGGCGTTCGGTATCGGCACGCGTCTGACCTGCAATATCCCCGGCGTCAAGCCATTGAATATCGTGATCAAGCTGGTCGAGTGTAAAGGCAAGCCGGTGGCTAAACTGTCCGATAGCCCAGGCAAAACCATCTGCCAGGACCCTGCGTTTGTCAAAGCACTGCGCAAAGCCTTCGATCTGCCACTGGTGAAGAAAGCCAGTTAAGGTGCCCCCTCTCCCTCTGGGAGAGGGAACTGTACGGAGGTGCATTAAGGAACAGGAGCCAACCGGTGATACAAACCGTGTGGCATTTCTCACCAGCGATCCCTCTCTTCCTTTATATACCTCCTGTTTTTTATCCCACTGCAATAAATGTTGTCCCATTCTGATGATTTCTGCTTGTGCTCTGCAACGCGGCAAGTAACATAGCAACATCCCCAAATTCTTGGGTTGTTAGCCTATTTCTGAAAAACTTATAAGAGAGAAATCTATGAGCGTAGTGCCTGTAGTCGACGTACTGCAAGGTCGTGCTGCGGTTGACAGTGAAGTCACCGTGCGCGGTTGGGTACGTACCCGGAGAGATTCTAAAGCTGGTATCTCCTTCCTCGCCGTTTATGACGGCTCCTGCTTTAATCCGTTACAGGCCGTCGTTAATGATTCTCTGCCGAATTATCAGGACGAAGTGTTACACCTGACCACCGGCTGTTCCGTTGAAGTGACCGGTACCGTAGTGCCATCGCCGGGTGAAGGCCAGAGTTTCGAACTGCAAGCCACGGCCATCAAGGTGGTTGGTTGGGTTGACGATCCGGACACCTATCCAATGGCGGCCAAACGCCACAGCATCGAATACCTGCGTGAAGTTGCCCACCTGCGCCCACGTACCAACCTGATTGGCGCGGTTGCCCGCGTTCGCCACACGTTGGCACAGGCTATCCACCGCTACTTCCACGAGAACGGTTATTTCTGGGTTTCTACCCCGTTGATCACCGCCTCTGACACCGAAGGTGCCGGTGAAATGTTCCGCGTCTCCACGCTGGATATGGAAAACCTGCCGCGCACCGATAAAGGTGCGGTCGATTTCAGCCAGGATTTCTTCGGTAAAGAAGCCTTCCTGACCGTATCCGGCCAGTTGAACGGCGAAACCTACGCCTGTGCACTGTCAAAAATTTATACCTTTGGCCCCACCTTCCGTGCCGAAAACTCGAACACCAGCCGTCACCTGGCGGAATTCTGGATGATTGAGCCGGAAGTCGCCTTTGCTACCCTGGACGACGTTGCCGGGCTGGCCGAAAGCATGCTGAAGTATGTCTTCCAGGCGGTGCTGGATGAACGTGCCGACGATCTGCAATTCTTTGCTGAACGGGTAGATAAAGACGCTATTGACCGCCTGAAGCGCTTTGTCTCTTCTGATTTCGCCCAGGTGGACTACACCGAAGCGGTCGAGATCCTGATCGCTTCCGGCAAGACCTTCGAGAACCCGGTTTCATGGGGTATCGATCTTTCATCTGAACACGAACGCTATCTGGCCGAGCAACACTTCAAAGCCCCGGTAGTGGTGAAAAACTACCCGAAAGATATCAAAGCCTTCTATATGCGCATGAACGAAGATGGCAAAACCGTCGCGGCGATGGACGTGCTGGCACCGGGCATTGGTGAAATCATCGGTGGTTCACAGCGCGAGGAGCGTCTGGATGTCCTGGATCAGCGTCTGGCAGAGATGGGCCTCAATAAAGAAGATTATTGGTGGTATCGTGACCTGCGCCGCTATGGCACCGTGCCACATTCCGGTTTTGGCTTAGGTTTTGAGCGTTTAATCGCCTATGTCACCGGGGTGCAGAACGTCCGTGACGTGATCCCGTTCCCAAGAACGCCACGTAACGCCAGCTTCTAAGTCATAAAACCCAGCATAATTTAAACATTTTTTTTACATAATAAAGGCCAGCTTAGCTGGCCTTTCGCATTTTTGATTATTGACCTACATCACAAAGTTCCCTAAAATACATAAATTGTTACACATCGTTGCTTTCTGAAACCAAATTGCGACATTGGTAGCATTTTCGTTCTAGATAAACCTGCCCGTGAATGGAACACTGCGTGCAGACACAGGACGACACCAATCTATCAACAATAGTTCCAAAAGAATTATTGGCGGCAGTGGCAAGGTGTCCGAATAAAACCAATGAGGGTAATAATGATGATGAAGCGCAACATTCTTGCAGTAGTGATCCCAGCTCTGTTAGCAGCTGGTGCAGCCAACGCAGCTGAAATCTACAACAAAGACGGCAACAAACTGGATCTGTACGGTAAAGTTGACGGTCTGCACTACTTCTCTAACGACAAAAACAACGATGGCGACCAGTCATACGTGCGTTTTGGCTTCAAAGGTGAAACCCAGATTACTGACCAACTGACCGGTTATGGCCAGTGGGAATACAACGTTCAAGCTAACCACGCTGAGTCACAAGGTACCGAAGGTACTAAGACTCGTCTGGGCTTCGCGGGTCTGAAATTTGCTGAATTCGGTTCATTCGATTACGGCCGTAACTACGGCGTAGTGTATGACGTTGAAGGCTGGACAGATATGCTGCCAGAGTTCGGTGGCGATACTTACACCACTACCGACAACTTCATGACCGGCCGTGCTAACGGTGTTGCTACTTACCGTAACAACAACTTCTTCGGTATGGTTGATGGTTGGAACTTCGCTCTGCAGTATCAAGGCAAGAACGAAAACGACAAGCGTGAGCTGAAGAAACAAAACGGTGACGGTGTTGGTGTTTCTACCACCTACGCAATTTTGGATACCGGTGTCAGCTTAGGTGCAGCATACTCTTCATCTAACCGTACCATTGACCAGAAAGATAACAGCACTGCTGGCGGTAACGTAGCTGATGCATGGACCGTTGGTGCTAAATACGATGCCAACAACGTCTACCTGGCAACCATGTATGCGGAAACCCGCAACATGACTCCATACGGTAGCGCGTCTAACACCATCGCTAACAAAACTCAGAACTTTGAAGTGGTAGCACAGTACCAGTTCGATTTCGGCCTGCGTCCATCTATCGCTTACCTGCAGTCTAAAGGTAAGAACCTGGCTGGCCCTAACGGCACTGACAACGACCTGGTTAAATACATTGATGTAGGTACTACTTACTACTTCAACAAAAACATGTCTACCTACGTTGACTACAAAATCAACCTGCTGGACGAAAACGACTTTACTCGTGCTAACGGCATCGCTACTGATAACATCGTAGCTACCGGTCTGGTTTACCAGTTCTAAGTTGTTGCACTTGATGACGGTTTACCGTCAGCTAAGTTAAAAAACAGGGCTTCGGCCCTGTTTTTATTTTTAGCGCTTTGCGCCATTTTTTATTCTGCCAATCCGCCCTTCCCCGTCATTTTTTGTGCTGAATCTGCCGCCGTCACAAGATCGAGGTGTTTTTCTCGCAAACGGTTGGCAAAGGCGATAACTGGCGCTACCCTGATGTTTCTGTCTGCTTAACTCTAGGCCATGGAAGCATCTGACATGTTTGAAAAAATCATCGCTGCACCTGCCGACCCAATTCTGGGTCTGACCGACATTTTCCGCGCCGACAAGCGTGAGAATAAAATCAACCTGGGTATTGGCGTCTATAAAGACGAAACGGGCAAAACGCCGGTGCTGACCAGCGTCAAGAAAGCTGAGCAGTATCTGTTGGAAAATGAGACCACCAAAAACTACCTGGGCATTGAAGGTATTCCTGAATTTGCCAGCTGCACGCAAGAGCTATTGTTCGGCAAGCAGAGCCCAATCATTGCCGACAAGCGTGCCCGTACCGCGCAAACCCCTGGTGGTACCGGTGCCCTGCGCGTAGCGGCCGACTTTATTGCCAACCAGACCAGCGCCAAGCGTATCTGGGTCAGTAACCCAAGCTGGCCAAACCATAAAAACGTCTTTGGTGCCGTTGGCCTGGAAGTGTTGGAATACAATTATTACGACGCCGCCAACCATGCGCTGGACTTCGACGGCCTGCTCACCAGCCTGAACCAGGCTCAGGCTGGCGACGTGGTGCTATTCCACGGCTGCTGCCATAACCCTACCGGTATCGATCCAACCGAAGCACAATGGGCTCAGTTGGCTGAACTGTCCGTAGCCAAAGGCTGGTTGCCGCTGTTCGACTTCGCTTACCAAGGCTTCGCCAAGGGCCTGGAAGAAGATGCGCAGGGTCTGCGTATCTTTGCAGCCAAACATCAGGAACTGATCGTTGCCAGCTCCTACTCGAAGAACTTCGGCCTGTATAACGAGCGTGTCGGTGCCTGCACCGTGGTGGCTGCCGATGCAGAAACCGCCGAGCGTGCCTTCAGCCAGGTGAAAGCCGCGATCCGTGCCAACTACTCGAACCCGCCATCACACGGTGCCGCCGTAGTTGCCACTATCTTGGGTAACCCAGCGCTGCGCGCCATTTGGGAACAAGAGTTGACCGACATGCGTCAACGCATTCATCGTATGCGCCAGCTGTTCGTTAATACCCTGCAGGAAAAAGGGGCGCAGCAGGATTTCAGCTTCATCATCAACCAGAACGGCATGTTCTCTTTCAGCGGCCTGACCAAAGAACAGGTTCTGCGTCTGCGTGATGAATTTGGCGTGTATGCCGTTAACTCCGGCCGCGTTAACGTGGCGGGGATGACGCCGGACAATATGGCGCCGCTGTGCGAAGCCATCGTTGCCGTGCTGTAAGCGGATTTAGCATTGAAAAGGGGCGCATATGCGCCCCTTTGTTGTTTTGTATGGGAGAGCTCTACCAGATGGCTGGCTCTTCGCGCAGGAACGGGTTGGTTTGACGTTCATGGCCAAAGGTAGACATCGGCCCATGTCCTGGAATAAACGCCATATCATCGCCCTGAGGCAGTAATTTGCTGCGGATTGAAGCGATTAGCGCCTGATGGTCACCGCGCGGGAAATCGCTGCGGCCAACGCCACCGTTGAACAACACGTCACCCACCAATGCCAAACGCGCCTGTTCGTTGATAAAAACGATATGACCAGGCGTATGACCAGGGCAATGCAGTACGTTCAGCGACATTTCGCCCACCTGCACTTTATCCCCCTCTTCCAGCCATTTGGTCGGCGTTAGAGCGGCGCATTCATCCAGGCCAAACATACGGCTCTGCGCTGGCAAACCTTCAAGCCAGAAGGCATCTTCCTTATCCGGTCCATAGATTGGCACTTGATAATACTCGGCCATTTCTGCCGCTGCACCTACGTGATCGAGATGGCCATGCGTCAGTAAGATCTGGCTAATCTGCACGCCCTTTTCGGCAATGGCGGCCTTCAGTTTTTCCGGATCGCCACCAGGATCGACCAGAGCGGCCTGTTTGGTCACATCGCACCAGATGAGCGTACAGTTCTGACTGAACGCCGTAACGGGGATAATATGGTATTTCATAAAGCTCCAACGACAACGGCACCACGCACAAGGGGCGGGTGCCATTCAGCGATCATGATGCACAATGATTACCAGGTCCGCACCGGGCCGGTATCGATGTGCACAAAGTTACTACGTGGATAATAGCCTACCCCGCCAGCACGCATTTTTAACGCGGCCTTACGGATATTACTCAACTGGATCCCTTCGATATGGAAATCCATCGCCTGGCCTTTGGTGTGGTAGCTCTGCTTGGCCACGCCACGGCTGTGCTCACGCATTTCGGTATTGGTCGCCATTGAACGGTAGCCGGAAATCAGCTGTACCGGTTTGCTGGTACCCAGCATCACCTGTAGGCGATAGAGATGATCAAACAGAGCCGGATCGATGCTCTTGACCTTATTGGCCCGATAGTCACGGAAGATGTGGTTCAGGCGCGCCAATTCTTCTTTATTGTAACCCTTACCGTTGAAGAACTCGGCCTTGATGGATTCGCCGGTATTGAGGTTGTTCAACAACAGAATACGTGGGCGAGAGGTAGAAAGACTGGCAAACGCCTGCCCTGGAAGCAGTGCGATACCCACGGCGGCGCTACCTAACGCCAGCCATTTACGGCGATGATGATCAATTTTGTCCATGACTCTTTAAACCCGGCAAGAATGTCAAAATATATGCACAAAACTGCGCACTGCCCGAACCATAACCGCCAGCGTATGCGGAGTCAACCCGCGATACGCTGTGGTTTACCAGCACTCACAAAAAACAGTGCCTGTTACTGGCCAGACATTCAGACCGTTATTTATCTAGAATTACTGCATTTATTGCATCAATTTTTCGGCCTGAGCCAAAATTTGTGCACCCGATCTCACTGTCGCATCATAATTGTAAATATCTGTGCGGAACTGTGGCTTACCATCATCAGAGACCCAGGCCGTCAGGTAATACAGCTGCACCGGGATGTTCTGGCGGATGTTCACATACGTCGTATTGCCGCCTTTCAACGTGGAGGAAACACGCGCGTTGTTCCAACCGGCATCCTGCAACAACATATTGGCCAAATCGGAAGCCTTGTTAACGCGCACACAGCCAGAACTTAACGCCCGGATATCCTTCTGGAACAGGCCGTGGTTCGGGGTGTCATGCAGATAGATGGCATCCGAGCTCGGCATGTTGAACTTGAAACGCCCTAACGAGTTGCTGGTACCTGGCGCCTGCTGGATGCGGTAAGGGAAATTGCGTGGCGAAACTACGGCCCAATCAATCATGGCCGGATCGATCACTTCCGCATCGTTGCTCCAACCCGAGAACACCCGGTAGCCATGTTTCTGGAAATAGCTGGCATCATGCATGGCCTTGGGCACGATATCTTCACGGATCAGCTTGGTTGGCACGTTCCACGGCGGGTTGACCACCACGTTATTCAACGCGCTGCTCATCAACGGCGTTTTGCGGCTAGGACGGCCAACAATCACCCGCGAAGATAACACTTCATTACCGTTCAGATAGTAGGTGAGCGAGTAGTTCGGAATGTTGACCATTATGCCGGTATCAACGTGCCCTGGCAGAATGCGCAGGCGTTGGATATTCAACGCCAGCAGTGAAGCACGCATTTGTGGCGAAACGTTCAGCCACTCACGCGTCCGGGTACCGATGACACCATCAGGCGTCAGCCCCTGCCAGGTTTGGAAACGTTTGACCCCTTCCACCAGATCTTCGGTGTAACGATTATCCGTTACGGAAACTGGACTGGCAGGTTGTACTTGCGCAGTCACTTCTGGAGATGGCGCAAGATCTTTGATCGGTGCTGCTCCAGGGCTGACAACAGCGCCTGCGGTCACACGATTCTTCTCTTCATCCACCGACAGGTCATCATCCACCGCCGGAGTGGCCGCGTTGGCGTTGGTGACTTCAGGTTCAGATGAAGCGGCTGCTACCGCCGGAGTGGCGACCAGCATCCCGGTACGCGCCAGAATATCGCGCAGTGCAGGAATATCGTCGCTGAGCTGACCTGGGCGCAGGCTTGCTCCATTGGTCATTTGTGGCCACGGGCGCCCATCAGCCAGCATCTCGCGCAGCGCCAAGTGCATTTTGGCGTACTGAGGATGCTGCGGGGCCAACGAATTGATGTAGGCCAGCGATTTGCCCTGATGCATCGAGAGCTGCCACTGGTTGATCACCGTATTCGCCGGCACCTTCAGCTTGTAAGGAATGTTACTGTACAGCCAGTTGTTGCCATTGGCCCCGATTGAGGAAACAAACTGCAAATAACCCAGCATCGCATCCGACAGCACAATATCACGCGCCATATCGGTGATGAGCGGGTCGGTCAGCAGTTTTACCCATTGCGTAAACTGCGGCTGTACGCCAGAAATTGCCAACTCAGCCAGCTGCTGCTGAAATTGCTGTACCGCTTCCCGATCTTGCCACATAGGCTGCATCTGGTTGGCAGCGTACAGCGGTGCCAAAGTGGAGAGATAATATGGCACAACGCTTTTCGGCAATGCCGCAAGCAGTTCGGCACGACTTTGTGCCACGGACATTCCCGATGACGATGACGCCACCGGTAACGCCGGAACGGTTGCCCATGCGGAAAACGACACGGCAAAACCACACGCTATTGCGCAACTCAATGCCAGACGTCGTACTGAGTTTCCATTTTTAAGCAACATCCCTTGCCCCCTGTAGGCTCACAAAAATACCGCACAGACTATTATTAGTTTCAGTATACAAACAGAACGGCGCTTTTGCTCTCGGCGCCGTAAATAACTGTTTCATCCCAGCTTACCACCGGCAAAAAAACACGCCTATCATCCTCGTCATGCAAAAAAATAGCCACCTTCAGGCGGCTATTTTCAGATTTATAGTGCACTTTTTTAGCTTTGTGACGTTTATTCCGACACCGGGTCTAAAGCCGGTTGTTCGCTGGCAAACCCTCGCAGGCCAACCACGTGCACATGTTCATGGTTCTGGAACACCTTACGCACCAGTTTATAGGTGGTTCCTTTTTCCGGGCTGATGTTTTCTGGCGCGGCGATAATCAACTGCATCTCCAGACGATCGCACAGCTCAAACAGCGTGGCGATAGATTTGGCATCCAGACGCGCGGCTTCATCAAGGAACAGCAGGCGGCAAGGCGAAATATCTTTACCCCGCAGGCGGCGTGATTCCTCTTCCCAGCTCTGCACCACCATCACCAGAATTGACATGCCGGTACCGATAGCTTCCCCGGTAGACAGCGCGCCACTTTCTGCCCGCAGCCAACCGTCGGAGCCACGGAAGACTTCCACTTCCAGCTCCAGGTAGTTACGGTAATCCAGCAGCTCTTCACCAATGGTTTGCGGCGTGCGCTGACCCATATCGATCTGTGGATTCAGGCGCTGATACAGCTTGGCCAACGCTTCCGAGAAGGTCAGACGGTTGCTGTTAAACAGGTCCTGATGCTGTTCCTGCTGCTCGGAGAGCACATCCAGCAAGGTGGCATGAGCTTCCCGCACGTTGACATTCAAGCGCACGCTCTTCACCTGACCGAAGGAAACCGCTTGCAGCCCCTGGTTGAGCATCCGGATACGGTTCTGCTCGCGCTGAATGGTCTTGCGGATAATGTTCGCCACGCTCTTCGAACTGATCGCCAGTTTCTGTTCGCGCGCGGTCAGCTCTTCGGTCAGGCGACCCAGTTCGATCTCCATCTGTTCGATAGCTTCGACCGGATCGTCGGTGCGGATAATATCCTGGCGGATACGCTCGCGCAGATGCTGATAGACCGCGATAAAGAACTGGATTTTGCGCTCAGGGCGTTTCGGATCTTCCGACAGGCGCAGCACGTCACGCAGATGTTCGTTATCCGCCACCGCCAGACGCAGCGCACCCAATGCCTTATCCGACATCGAACGCAGCTCGTCACCGTCCATGTAGGCCAGTTCACGACGGTGCAGACGGCGTTCAACACCGTTGTCTTTCACCAGACGCATCACGGCACACCAGCCCGCCTTGGCGGTCACCACCTGCTCACGCAGTTGGTAATAATCACGCTCCAGCTTGCGCAGTCTCTTTTGCAGGCTGTCCATTTCCGCTTCGCAGAAGGTCAGCTGTTTCTCCAACTGGTTACGGCGGTTACGGTTATTACTCAGCGAGGCATGTAATTCGTCCCGACGCTGACGCGCGCGGGCTTCGGCATTGGCATCGGCCTGCACGCCAATGTCCACCAGCTCCTGGCTCAGCTCTTTAAGCATGTCGCGTTTGGCGTCATAAGAGCTTTTCAGCGAGGCCAGCACCTGGCTGTATTGCGTAAACTGGGTCTGATACTGGCGCAGTTGCTCGCGGGCACGGGTACGTTCCGCTTCCGCATGTTCCAGGCGTTGACGCAGTTTATCGTTGAGATCGTTATCCGCATTCTGCATACCGGCAGAGTCGGTATAGCTGAAGTGCGCGCGGCGTTGCACCACTTCTGTCAGGGCAAAGGCTTGCTGTTTGGCCTGACGTTGGGTGGCCTGGGCTTGTACATAGTCCTGCTGTAGCTGCTCATGTTGCTCCGGATCGCTTTGCAGCACCGACAACATGGGCTCCAGCTTGGCCAAGGAAACGCCGTGCTGTTGGATATAGCGCGCAGCATCCTGCGCCTCTTCCATTTCCTCGCGGATCTCTTCGACACGATCCTGCAAGGTTTCATCATTCAACAGTGAGACCAGCGGCATCAGGCGGTTGAGCGCGGAAATGCCTTCTTTGGCCTGATCGTATTGCTGACGCTGTTGTTGGTTCTGCGCTTCGTGGTTATTGAGCGCACGCTCAATTTCACCCCGCCGGCTATTCAGAGCACGGATATCCGCTTCAGGGTCCGCGTCAAACGCCACGGCGAGGTGTGAACCGATAAAGCGGCTGAACGCCTGGTGAGAACGCTGGGTTTTCTGCACGTCAAATGACAAGGTGGCGTAGCGTTCGGCCAATGAGTCACGTTCTGCGTACAGCACTTCCAGGCGATTTTCCCGGGCAGCACGGCCAAACAGTGGCACCTCAGGGTAGCGCGAGTAACGCCACTGGCGATCGGCGATTTTCACCACCACCGCTTTTTCTTGCTCTTCGACGGCAAACACGCTGTCGTCAAACGACTGCGGATCCCCTTCGATCAGGTAGAGATCTTCCGGGCAATCTTCCAACCCTTCCAGCATCTCGCGCACCAGCGACAGATCCGGCACCACGATGGCGTGGCGCGACGGGCCGTACAGCGCGGAGAAGTAAGGGGCATCGTCAATGGTGACATCGTCATAGATTTCCGACAGCAGCACGCCGCCAAAGCGCTCCGCCAGCGTCACCAGACGCTGATCTTCTGCCCCGCTCGGCTGGCTGAGGCGCTCAACCTGCGCTTCGATTTCGCGCTTGCGGCTGGCCACTTCATCACGTTCAACCGTGGTTTCGCGTTCGCGCTCCAGCAGTTGCTGCATGTATTCGGTAACCTGCTGACCATCTTCGAAGGCTTCACCGCTCTGCTCGCTGAGCTGGGTCAGTGAATCCTGCGCGGCCAACCAAATCGGTGCCCTGGCGGTCAGCTCTTTGATGCGCTGTTGGATCTGCTCCAGCTCCTGGCGCATTTCCATCCGGCGCTCACCGGCCTCGCTGACGCTTTGCGACAACGATTCCAAACGCTCTTCCAGCTCTTGCTGCAAGGCATCAAGTTCATCCGGCTGATAACTTTGCCCGTGACGTTTACAGAACTCCTGCAACAGACGCTCGGCATCCTGCTGCGAGCGCAAGCGTTGCTCCAGCTCGCTCAAACGCATCCGCAACGGCTGCACACGCTCGGCCTGATGCTGCTGCGAAGGCCAGTCACGCAATAGCTCACGCGCAGTTTGCCAGGCTTCACTACGGCTGACTTCGCCCGCAATTTTACCCACCAACTGATAGGCCTGCTCGAACTGGCTATGAGCGGCATCCGCCACGCTTAACTTTTGTTCCAACTGCAACAGGGACTCTGTCGCTTCCTGTTCACGCGCCTGGAAGGTATCCAGCCACTCTTCGGCATTTTCGGCGGTGAGTTCCGGCACCTGGCACAGCGCACGGGCGCGTTCAAGAGCCTGAAGTGCCTGCTGATATTGAATGGCGCGAGTTTGCTGCACGTCCAGCGCCTGCTGGTAATCGGCGAGCTGGCTTTTCAGCTCATCCACCTCCAGTTCTGCGGCCTCGGCACGCGCTTCGTTTTCCGCCTGCTGCTCGCTCGCTTCGGCGACAACCTCATTCTGTTCTTCCAGACGGTAGGTCAGCTCTTCCAGATCGCCTTCATAGCGTTCGATCTTTTCCTGCTGGCGCATTGCGGTCTGCACCAGATTGAGGTGATCGCTGGCGGCCTGATAATCAGTTTCCAGATCGGATTCGGCACCGCTTTGTTCAGCCAGCTCACGCGCCATTTCAACGTGACGGAACTGCTCGGCGGCCAGCTGTTTGCGGCTGCTCAGCAACTCGTTGCGCAATACCAGCGCCCCATCCAGATGGATACGCCGTTCATTGGCGTGGCGCATGTAGTCTGCGGCAACGTACGAGGTCGCTTCGGAGATCAGATGCTTGAACAGATCGCGGTCCGACTGGGTGACGCGGATCGCTTCCAACGTCATGCGGTTCTCGCGCAGCGCAGCTTCCATATCCTGGAACGCTTTACGCACGCCGCCATTTTCCGGCAGCAGGTAATCACGCAGAGAACGGGTGATGGCGCTGGAAATCCCGCCGTACAGCGAGGCTTCGATCAGGCGATAGAACTTGCTGCGGTCGGAAGAAGTGCGCAGGCGCTTGGGCAGCACCCCCAGATCAAACATCAGGGCGTGGTAATCTGTGATGGAGTTGAACTGCTTGAACTGCACCCCTTCCATCTCTTCCACACGCTCTTTCAGTTCCTGCAACGAGAGGACTCGAGCCTGACGTTCGCCCACGGTTTGGGTCAGCAGTTCGGTCGGTTGCACCGCCGTTGGCAGCCCCTGAATGGTGAAAGGTTTGATATCGACCTTACGATCGCGCCCCGCTACCTGTTGCAGACGAACCCCGACCACCACACGCTGGTGGCGTGAGTTGACGACGTCCAGCGTTGAGTAGCAGACACCTGCACGCAATTTACCGTGCAGGCCTTTGTCGCGTGAACCGCTGGTGGCACCGGCTTCGGTGGTGTTACGAAAGTGCAGCAGCGTCAGATCCGGGATCAGCGCCGTGACGAAGGCCGCCATGGTGGTGGACTTACCGGCCCCGTTACCGCCCGAAAGCGTGGTGACCAGCTCATCGAGATCAAAGGTTCGGGCAAAGAAACCGTTCCAGTTAACCAGCGTCAGTGAGCGAAATTTACCGCGTTCAATCATTCCTGTTCATCCTCTGCACTGTCCGGGGTGGCTTCTGCCTGCGCATCTTCCGCATCAACGTCATCGTTCAGTGACAGGCTGTTTTCAACCGGCATCGCCTCACCGTCGCGGATCATCCGCAACTGGGCTTCGCGCGGGTCGTCACCACTACGCACATCGGCACCGAAGCGGAACACCGCCTCGGTAATGCGGAATTTGCTGTTGTCATTGCCCATGAAATACACCATGCCCAGACGGCGCAGGCGATTGAGCGAGGAGCGCACTTTCTCGTGCAGCTTCTGACGATCGAGATCCGAACCGGTGGAGCGCTGGTTGACGAACTTCAGCAGCTTGCTCTCATCCGCCAGGCTCAGCAGCTCATCGTACAGCTCCTGCTGGCTGAAAATACCTTCGTGCGCCAGGCGCTCGGGGCTCAGATAGAGGTAACACAGGATTTTGCCGACCATCATGTCCAGCTCGGAAAGCACCGAGCGTGGAATGAGCGTGGTCGAGCGCGGGCGCAAATAGAAGAACCCTTCCGGCGCCCGGATCAGCTCGACGCTGTAACGGGTATAAAACTCTTCCAGCTCGTCTTGAAAATCCATAAGGAATGCGTGGTTGTCCAATTCATCGATACCGATGTGACGACCTGCGCGCAATTGGCTGTCCAACGCCGGAAACAGCGTATTAGACAATGCCTTGGCCAGCTTGACTGGCATTACTTGTTCAATATTTGTCGATGACATGGGCCTGTACCTTGGCTCCGTAATCATTGATTGCCTGCCACTGCGCGGGCAACCCTGAAAAATCAGCTTCAGCCACACCAAGGCGCACTGCCTGGTCGACCACTATGCGGGCAACGTCAAAGTGACGCACACGCGGATATTGCGCCAGATAATCGCGCATCACTGCCCCTAAATCGAGCGGCATTTTTTGTTCCTGGTAAACCTTCAGCGCCTGTTCGATCATCGCTGCCAGCTGTTCGCGAATTTCGCTGAACTCTTCATATTCCAGATCTGGCGGCAGTTCCCCGGTGACCTCCTCACTGCGTAACGCCAGCTCTTCGTCTCGCATATCGAGCAGACGATCGGCGTTGGCATGGGTCAGCGTCCAAGGGTTATCGAAGTAGTTTTGTACCGATTGGCGCAGGCGTTGGGCGAACACGCGGTTTTTATCCATATCGATGGCGGTACGGATAAACTTGTGCACGTGGCGGTCATAGCCGATCCACAGGTCAATCGCCTGTTGGCCCCAACTGATGATGCGATCCAGCTTGCTTTGCAAATCAAACACCAGCTTATCGACAAAGCCCAGCTCCATCTCACCCAGCGTGGCATCCTGAATACGCAGCAGGTTGGCCTGGAGTTTATCACCTGCGGCCTCCAGCGTATCCTGAAGTTCACGCAAGGTACCGGAGGTTTCCGACAGCAACATCTCACAGCTGGAGATCGCCGCACGCCAATCCTGGTTGAGCAGCGCCGCAATATCGGTTTTCACGCTCTGCTGCTGTTCATCCATCAGGCGCTGGGTCAGATCGATACTGTCGAAGATCTCCGCTACCGAGTATTTCAGCGGGGCAAAGACGTTGCGGTGCCAATGGAAATCATCGCCGCCTTCTTCGGCAGCGTCTGCGGCACGCTTTAACTCTTCCGCCACGATCGACAACTGCATGGAAAGGCGCAGGGTCGAAAACTCACGCTGGCGGATATAGTAATCGGTAATCCCAATGCCCAGCGGCGTCAGGCGATAGATGGCATTGCCATCCGCCAACTCGCTGGTAAAACGGTTCAACAGGCGCTGGCGCACCATGTCGTTAATCGCATTGTTGGCGCGTATCGCCACCGTTTCATGCGTCTGTTCAAACCCTTTGCTGACATGGCGAAATGCATCAACCAGCTCACCTTCGCTCATCTCGCCGTCCAGCCGCTCACCATTTAACGTGGCGATAGCCAGCAAAAACGCAAGACGCTCAGTGGGGAGCGAAATAGAGAAATCATTTTTCCGTGCCCAGGCGACCAGTTCGGGTACTGTCTGGGAAAATTCACTCATAGTTCGTCCTTCAGGTTCGGTTTATGCGCCGAGACGTGAATATAGCGCCCCAAACTCACGTAAGGCTCTTGCCGACAATAAAGCTGTTCAAGCGCCAGTAACTCTTCAAATTTTTGGGTCTGTAGCTGCCTGCTTTGCAGATAATCATGGAAAACCCTCACGCCGGTTTTGCCTGAAATCTGCATACCCATCTGCTCCAACCAGCCGTAGACCAGCGGTGGGCTATGAGGATACTGCGGCGACAGCGAGCGCTTGCGACGCCGCCTGACCTCGGGATCTACCAGTTGGAAATTGCCCAACACCACATTACGCATCAACAAACCGTTGGCATTAAAGAACATCAGTGACAGTGCGCCGCCAGGCACCAGGCAATCAAACAACGCCTGTAATGCCACCTGTGGTTCGGCGATCCACTCCAAAACCGCATGAAACAATATCAGATCGACCGGTTGTGCCAAATGCTGACCAATCTCTTGCGCCGAACTTTGTATGAATTGCATGTTCTGGCTCACACCTTTCTGCTCGGCCAGCAACGCAGCGCGTTGGATCATCTCACCAGAAAGATCGCACAACAAGACCTGATGTCCTAATTCTGCCAGTTGGCAGGCCATGTGGCCTTCGCCCCCACCAGCATCCAGAATGCGCAGCGGCCGCTGTGGCAACTGGGCCAGCAGCGTGGTCAGATCCTGCCAGACTACCGCCTGACGGATTTTCCCCTTGGTGGTGCCGTAAATATTACGCGCAAACTTCTCGGCAATATCGTCAAAATTGCGATCCTGCATGGACAACGGCTCCGCTGATTCTATCTTGGCCGACGGCAAAGCGCCTGCCCATTCAAACCTGCTATTTTGGCACAGACTGGCTTAGAATAAATCTTCTTGCAGCATGAATGCGGCCAGATGTCGTTTTTTCGCCCAAAAGGACCTGATTTTTGATGTTATTTCACTTAAAAAAATTTATTGGTGGCCTGATGATGCCTCTACCCGCCCTGCTGTTGTTAATGGGGCTGGCATTATTGCTGCTGTGGTTTACCCGTTGGCAGAAAAGCGGCAAAGTCATATTAAGCCTGAGCTGGCTGCTGTTGCTGTTGCTCAGCCTGCAACCGGTCGCCGATCGCCTGTTGAGGCCGTTAGAATCCAGTTACCCGACCTATAGAGGCAACGGCCAGATTGACTATATCGTGGTGCTTGGCGGCGGTTATACCTATAACCCAGACTGGGCTCCTAGCTCTAACCTGCTCAACAACAGCCTGCCACGGGTGACCGAAGGCGTCAGGCTATACCTGTCGCACCCGGGTAGCAAGATGGTCTTTACCGGTGGAAAAGGCGCGAAAACGCAAAGCAGCGCGGCCACCGCAGCACTGGTGGCGGAAAGCCTGGGCGTGCCTGCCAACGACATCGTGCTGGTGGACCGCCCGCGGGATACCGAACAGGAAGCCGCAGAGGTCGCCAAATTGGTAGGGCAACAGCCGTTTGCGCTGGTGACATCCGCCAATCACTTGCCGCGTGCCATGCGCTTCTTTGAGGCTCAGGGCCTGCATCCAATCCCGGCTCCGGCCAATCAACTGGCCATTACCTCTCCGCTGAATATCTGGGATCGGGTGATGCCTTCCGCGATGTTCCTTGGGCACAGCGAACGGGCCGCATACGAAACGCTGGGCAGCCTGTGGCAGCAGCTAAAAGGTGACAGTGAGACCAGCAGCGATTAGTGAGCCAACCACGGCCGTAGCTGTTGTGCGGCCTGATCGAACGCCGGGCGATCCAGCTTGCCGGTATGGATCATCCTGGCTACCGCCTCCCACACCACATAAAGCCAACGACGAGACAGGAAGGACTCTGCCACCGGCGCACGCTGTAGGTAGTGGAACAGCAGTTGATCCGGCATCCCCGCCTCGCAAAGCCTGAACAGCTCATATTCCCGTGGCGCCCACAGCATCATGCCTGGGTTGAGCATCGCCAGCAGTTGATCGGTTTTGGCATCTTTCAACATGCTGCGCAAGCCCAAATTGCCGTGCACCAGCACGCAAGGGTCGTCAAAATCGGCAAAGAAGTCGATCAACATTTCGCGCGTGCGGTACAACAGACGGCGATCTGCCATGCTTAACAGCGGCGAGTTAAGATTACCCAGAGTTGACCAAAGCACCTCGATACGCTGCTGGTACCAGCTGCACCAATCATTCTCCTGCGTGCTGTCTACCGTGCCCACACAGCCGTGGCTGTCAATACGGTGCCAAGCCAGCATGCCGTCGACAATCTGGTCCATCAAGGCTTCCCAACGGGCCAAAGTCCGGGTTGGCGCCTCGACCGACACGCCACGCAACCGTTCGATCAGCAAAATCTCTTTGTAGGGCGCTTGCCGGGTGTAAACCACGCCAAACACCGTTGGCAGACGAATGTCTCCTTCACGCGCCAACATGGATAGCTTGTAAGCTTCCTGCTGGGCAATGCCCTCACAGACGAAGCTTTTCGCCATCAGTGGGATCGCATGATCCTGGCGATCGTACAGTGAATAAAGATGGGCATAAGGCTGTTCGCTGACGCGTTCCAGACGACCGACGGACTCTCCCAGCACAATACTCAATTCGGCACGCAGCTGCTCCATGGGACGAAACCCTCCAGATTAAGGATAAGCATCAGTCATCATTGAACGGTGAGCGGAGAAATTCTTCAATGCAGATCAATAAAAGGGGTAAATCAGGGAATTGAGATGGCCGGGGTCTCCGGCCAATAGACAACTCAACGCTTGATGCTGTCCCGCACTCGTTGCAGGTCTTCTGGGGTATCAACACCGACGCTCGGAATGGCCTGCGCCACCGCGACGTGGATCTTTTCGCCGTACCACAGCACGCGCAGCTGCTCCAGCAGTTCAATCTGTTCCAGCTGGCTTGGTTGCCAACTGACGTAGCGGCGGACAAAACCGGCACGGTAGGCATAAATCCCGATATGCCGCAGCAGGCTGTTGCCAATACTCTCTTTTGACTGAGCAAAACGCTCACGATCCCAAGGGATGGTGGCGCGTGAGAAATAGAGCGCATAGCCTTGTGCATCCATTACCACCTTGACCGCATTCGGGTTGAAGGCTTCTTCTGCGGTTTCGATCGGCACCGCCAACGTGGCCATCCCTGCACTGCTGGCCGCCAGGTTTTCTGCCACCTGACGTACGATAACCGGCGGGATCATCGGCTCATCGCCCTGCACATTGACAATGATTTCATCATCGGCAAAGCCACATTTCTCGATCACTTCCGCCAGGCGTTCGGTGCCGGAATGGTGGTCCGGGCTGGTCATGCAAACTTCACCGCCGGCAGCCTCGACCGCTTTGGCCACCTCTGGGTGATCGGTGGCGACAATCACGCGGGAAGCCCCTGATTCACGGGCTCGTTCCATCACATGCACCACCATCGGCTTACCGTGGATATCCGCCAACGGTTTACCCGGCAAGCGAGTGGACGCATAACGCGCCGGGATGATAGCGATAAAACTCATGCGTGTTTCTCGTCCAGTGGGATAGTACGCGCTTCGTTTTCCAGCAATACCGGAATACCATCACGTAATGGGTAGGCCAGGCCGTCCAATTTGCAGACCAGTTCCTGATGTTCTTTGTTGAAATAGAGCTTACCGTTGCAAACCGGGCAGGCAATGATTTCGAGTAAACGGTGATCCATGCTTCCTCCAGGGGAAGATATGCTAACAAGGAAAGTGCGTGAGGATAGCATAACGCCATAGGGCCGGTTAATCACCGCCTGATTTGCTCAGAGGGTTGCCGAACGGGAAATTTTTCTGCGGGGGTTGAATCACCTCATTAGCAGGCGTAGAATTTTTTGTGATATACATCACAAAAAAAATGAGAACCTGCAAATGATCAAACGTCTTCATAAAATCATCGCGCTGTTTGCCAACTACAGCAACTAACAAAGCTTAGGTTGTGTCCGTAACGCCAAGAAAACGCCCTCACCCTAACCCTCTTCCCCAGGAGGGGGGACTTAACGTGCCACAACTTAATTACGGTACACGCCTTTAACATTAATCCTGTTACTGATTGAAATCCATATCTGATACCAGCACCTATAGGACATGGCGAATCCCTGACGTATTGCTAAGATTATCTTCTGTCTTCCAACAGAGCAGGGACTTTCAGCTCCCTCTCCCTGTGGGAGAGGGTTGGGGTGAGGGAACTCCCCAGCCTTGCCCCCACTCTGCTGCCAGCGATGCGGGTACATCTCCTAGCGAGACCTGCTGCGCCCCGTGCCATTTCGCCGTACGGGTGATTGCCTGACGAATATCCTGACAACGCTGCTTGCCCAGCTTGACCCCAGATTCAAGATGGAAACTGATCACTTCAAAAACGCCCTGCTTGCGGTGCATTTTCACATCTACTCGGCCAATCAGTTCGCCCCGCTGCAACAGCGGCAAGGTAAAATAGCCGTACTGGCGTTTTTCTTTTGGCGTGTAGCATTCCAGCCTATAGTCAAAGCTGAACAGTTCCAGCGCGCGCCGACGATCCCACACCACCGGATCAAAAGGAGACAGCAGGCAGGTTACCGTGGATTTCAACTTCCCTTGTTCCGCTAGCGCCAACTCGGCCGCCAGCGACTGATGGACATAAAATTCCCCTTCCAGCCCGTCGATAGCGATCTGGGAGATCTCTCCCTGCTGTAATAGCGTTGCCAACAACGGTTTGGGGGAGACGCGTTTCAATCGGTAATAATCCGCCAGCCATTCGGCTTTAAACACGCCGAGATAGCGGCAACTGCGGGTGAGCATCTGTTGTTGCGCCATCGCCTCGGGTAAAGCATGCACATCATCATCCCACTGCGGCAATAAACGTTCGGTGAGATCGTAGACACGGTGAAAATTACGGCGTTCAGCCACCATCAACTTGCCAGAGGTAAACAGAATTTCCAGATGACGCTTTTCCGGCTTCCAATCCCACCAGCCGTTAGCGCCTTTCTTTTCGGCGCTAAAATCGGCCGAACGCACCGGCCCCTGCACCGCGATATGCTGTAGCAGTTCATCGATAGCCTGTTGGTGCTGTTGCACCCATTCCTGCGAGTATTTCCACCCCATTCCCTGCGGTTGCAACATACGGTGGCGTAACAGACCAAAGTCATCGATGGGGAGAAAACAGGCTTCGTGCGCCCAGTACTCAAACAGTTTGCGACTAGCCAACGCCTGTTCCAGCCATTCTGGCCGATAATCGCCCAGGCGACTGAACAGCACCAGGTAAGGGCTGCGGGCCACCACGCTAATGGTGTCAATTTGCAGCAAGCCCATACGATCGATGGCGGTCACCACATCATCGGGGCAAGCCTGGCGTTTAATTGGGGATAGCAGCCCTTGAGCGGCAAGATGAAGCGCGCGGGCAGAGGAAAGCGAAATAACGGGGATTGGCATCCTGATATCCAAGGGTCATTGAGCAATGGCCTGATGATAGAGGATCCTGGGGAAATTTTCTTCGCCAGTGCATGGGGTGGCGGCACCGGCACTGGCGAGGAAAGTTTGGGTCAGAACGCGATAACGTCTGCCGCTGACAGCCCGTGAGAGCTACGATAAATCGAGAACTCGACGTTCTGACCTTCGTTTAATGACTTGTTTTTGGTATTGGCGATAGCACGGCGGCTAACATAAATTTCGTCACTACCATCGACCGGTGAAATAACACCATAGCCTTGAGCCTGATCAAACCATTTTACCTGGCCCATTTTTAGCATTGTATTCTTAAACATATTTTATATCCTTTCACTTGAGCATCCTTCACAACGTTATTTTTGTTATTGTGTGGACGCTACCAGCCCATCCTAAAGTTTTTCGTAACAAACCTCTCGTGAGCAAAAATTAAAAAACCCGCACTGCGGCGGGCTTGTTGAGCTTAATATCTTCCGCATAACTCAGCATAAACGCGTCATTATGGTTGTATTAAGCTCTCTATACGCTATTCCCTGTAAACTTACAGAGCAACAACGTTGGCGGCAGCCGGCCCGCGCGGGCTGTCCTGAATGGTATACTCAACACGCTGGCCTTCTGCCAGAGTCTTGAAACCTTCGGTCATGATTGCAGAGAAGTGTACGAATACATCTTTGCCGCCATCTTGTTGTTCAATGAAACCAAAACCTTTACTTTCGTTGAACCACTTAACCTGACCAGTCTTCTTAGACATTACTATTACCTTTTAAATATTTACAAAAACCTGCCCTATGGCAATTTGGCCGTTTTTCAGAATCATTACTTATGGGAGGTACTTAGAAGGTTCGTCTTTGAAGCGGAATCAGATGATAACGTCTTGGGAGGAACTACTTAATCTATACTCGTACATAAATAGCGCTGCATCACAGGCCGGTATGCATTTACTCATAAACTCATCATCAAGACAAGAGGTTTATCACACTTTTTAGCTACACTCGCCCAGAATATTCCTATCACACTGATTTTAATAGTTAAAATTTAGCTTATTTTAAACTCATCGAGGGAGCCTTTAGCTCATCACTCACCACTTGGAGTTATACCTGCAAATGAGAGCCAACGCATAAAACACTAATATCGTTAGCCAATCGATAACAAATCATGAACCAACTGTCTAGACTTGAGTCAAAAACACGGTGAGGGGTCATCTAGCCAGCACTATTGGCGGCCTAAGCCGCATTTTTCAGATTTTATTGAGCTAAGGAGCTAGCAGTATGATCGACCAGCACTTCGTCTCGCCGAATGACATTCGCGCCAAATTTTCCCTGGCAATGTCGGCCATGTATCAACAAGAGGTGCCACTGTACGGTGACTTGATCGAACTGGTCGCTGAAACCAACCGGGAGGTGCTGAGTAAAGATTCAGCCCTGGCCCATGGGTTACAGATTACCGGTGAAATCGGTCGATTATCGATGGAGCGCCACGGCGCTATCCGCGTCGGCACGGCAGCTGAATTGCAAACCTTACGCCGGTTGTTTGCCGTGATGGGCATGTCTCCGGTGGGTTATTACGATCTGACCGCTGCCGGAGTCCCCGTCCACTCCACCGCCTTTCGGGCCGTACATGAAGCCGATCTGCAAGTCAGCCCGTTTCGCATCTTTACTTCGTTGCTACGACTGGAACTGATTGAGAATGTGGCGCTGCGCGAGCTGGCACAACGACTGCTGGATCGCCGCTGCATTTTTACCGAGCGGGCTTTGGAGCTGATAGCGTTACATGAAATCCAGGGCGGTCTGGATGCCGAACAGGCGCAAGAATTTGTTGCCCAGGCGCTCGAAACCTTCCGTTGGCACCGTTTGGCCACCGTCAGCGCCAGTGAATATCAACAGTTGCACAATCAACATCGCCTGATCGCCGATATCGTTGCCTTCAAAGGGCCACATATCAACCATCTGACGCCAAGAACGCTGGATATCGATCGGGTACAGGCGGCAATGCCAGAACGCGGGATCCCACCCAAAGCGGTGATCGAAGGCCCGCCTACGCGCCACTGCCCTATTCTGTTACGCCAGACCAGTTTCAAAGCGTTAGAGGAACAAGTCCTGTTTATCGAACCTGACGGTCATCAGGTTGTGGGGCATCATACCGCGCGTTTCGGTGAGATTGAGCAACGGGGAGTCGCCCTAACCGCCAAAGGGCGTGCGCTTTACGATCGCCTGCTGCAGGCCGCGCAGGATGCATTACAGGTTCCGGCTACGGAAGATAATGCTCCACGCTATTACCAACTGCTGGCTGAACATTTCCAGGCCTTCCCGGATGATTACAATGCACTACGCGTGCAGCAATTAGCCTGGTTCCGCTATTTCCCTACCGAATGCGGGCTGGCAGCTAAAGAGACGGTTGAGCAGCACAGCACGCTCGAACAGCTCATCGCACTGGACTACATCCGCTTCCAGCCGTTGGTGTATGAGGATTTCCTGCCGGTCAGCGCCGCCGGAATTTTTCAGTCTAATCTGGGAGATAGCCGCCATACGCAATACGCAGCGGCATCGAGCCGTGCGGCGTTTGAACAGGCATTAGGGGCAGGCGTGATTGATGAATTGACGCTTTATCAGCAAACGCAGCAGCGCTCACTGCAAGCTTGCGCGCAAGCCTTGGGCTTGCACGCTTTGGAAGCTTAGATTATTTGATTAACTTCTGGATCCCTTGCAACAATTGCTCGGCCTGCTCGGTGGGAAGTACCGCTTCAACCGGCAGATACCACCAGTCAGGCTGGGCAAAGGAACGGCATTTCACCGCATCCTTCTCGGTCATCAGCAGCGTTTGGCCTTGGCTCGCCAATGCGGCTAACTGCCCGTGGTTGTATTCCTGATGATCGGCAAAGGCCACCTCGCGCTCGACCTCAACCCCCAACTTTTCTAGCGTGGCGAAAAACCTTGGGGGATGACCTATCCCTGCCATCGCCACTACGTGAGGTAATTCGATCGCCGGGCGGCGTTCACCGCTGGCGATATTCACCGCATCCTGCGCCTGGAGCTTCATGGCGATTTCCCCCGGTTGGGCAACACCGCCATTTGCCACACAGGCATCCACCGTCTTTAAGCGAGACACACGCTCACGCATTGGGCCAGCGGGTAACCACCAACCGTTACCGAAGCGACGAACGCCATCGATCACCACCAGCTCAAAATCACGCTGTAAAGCATAGTGCTGTAGGCCATCGTCGGTGATGATCAAATCAAGCTCGCCCTGATTCAACAAGGCTTGCACCGCTTCGGCACGTTTTGGCGAAATAGCCACCGGCGCCCCGGTTCGCTGATAGATCAGCACGGGTTCATCACCGGCCTGCCGGGTGGTAGTCTGAGCATCCAGCACCAGCGGATAGACCGCCGACTTGCCGCCGTAACCTCTGGAAACCACGCCGACCCGGTAGCCACGCTGTTGCAGCTGTTCAACCAACCAGATCACCATCGGTGTTTTACCGTTGCCACCCGCAGTGAGGTTCCCCACGATAACCACCGGCACTGGCGCACGCCAACTCTTGCGCAAGCCGCAGCGGTAGCTAAGGCGGATCAGGCCGCTCACCAGGCCATACAGCCAGGAGAGCGGCAACAGCAGCAGGTAAACCAGTGAACTACCGGACCAGATGCGCTCTATCATTACTGACCAAACTGCATGCGGTGAAGTTGTGCGTAAGCCCCTTTCTGCTCGATCAACTCGGCATGCTGGCCACGCTCAACGATACGCCCATCTTCAACCACCAGGATCTCATCGGCTTTCTCGATAGTCGACAGACGGTGGGCAATCACCAATGAGGTACGGTTTTTCTGCAGTTCGTCCAAGGCCGCCTGGATCGCACGCTCGGATTCGGTATCCAGCGCGGAGGTGGCTTCATCCAGGATCAGGATTGGGCAATCTCGCAACAAGGCACGAGCGATGGCAATACGCTGACGCTGACCACCGGAAAGCATCACGCCGTTCTCACCAATCACCGTATCCAGACCATGCTCCATTTTATCAATGAAGTCGGTGGCATAGGCCATACGCGCCGCTTTCTCAATCTCTTCACGGCTGTAGCGCTCTTCACGAGCATAGGCAATGTTGTTGGCAATGGTGTCGTTGAACAGATGGACGTTCTGTGAGACCAGAGCAACCTGATCGCGCAGCGAAGCCAGGGTATATTCCCGCAGATCGTGACCATCCATCAGGATCTGCCCTTCCTGCACGTCGTAGAAACGCGTCAACAGGTTGGCAATCGTCGATTTACCCGAACCCGAACGGCCAACCAACGCCACCGTTTTACCTTCTGAAATGCTCAGATTGATATCACGCAGCGCCGGGATCTCACGCCCCGGATAGGCAAAGGTCACATGACGGAATTCGATATCGCCTTTGGCGCGCTCAACCTGACGAGTACCGGTATCCTTTTCCTGTTCCAGATCCAGGATCGAGAACAACGTCTGGCAGGCCGCCATCCCGCGCTGGAACTGGGCATTCACGTTGGTCAAGGATTTCAGTGGACGCATCAAGGCAATCATGGAGGAGAACACCACGGTAATGGTACCGGCTGTCAGCGTATCCATCACGCTAGGGAAGCTTGCTGCAAACAGCACAAACGCCAATGCCAATGAGGCGATCAACTGAATAATGGGATCGGCAATAGAAGAAGCCGAAACCAGCTTCATCCCCTGCTGACGCATGCGGTTACTGACGGTGTTGAAGCGCTCGGTTTCCACCTGTTGACCACCAAAGATCAGCACTTCTTTATGCCCTTTCAGCATCTGTTCTGCACTGGTCGTCACCTGCCCCATGGTGTTTTGCATGTTTTTACTGATATTGCGGAAACGTTTGGAGACCAGGCGGATCGCGAAGGAGACGATCGGTGCCAGCACGATCAGGATCAGCGAGAGCTGCCAGCTGTAATAAAACATCATGATGAACAGGCCGATGATCGAGGCCCCTTCACGCACCACGGTAACCAACGCGCTGGAGGAGGATGACGCTACCTGTTCCGAGTCGTAGGTAATACGTGAAAGCAGAGTTCCTGTTGATTGCTGGTCAAAAAAGGCCACCGGCATTCGCATCATATGACCGAACAGACGACGGCGCATCTGCATCACCACCATGCCAGACACCCAGGAAATACAATAGCTGGAGACATAGCTGGTGATGCCACGCATCAGCATCAGGCCAATCACGACCAGCGGCATCCAATGCAACACTCGGCTATCGGCTTTACCAAAGTCGTCTAATAACGGTTTGAGCAGGGACAGCATTAACGTGTCCCCGGCGGCGTTTAAAACCAGCGCCACGGCAGCGACTACCAAACCGGTTTTAAAAGGTGTGATCATCGGCCAGAGGCGACGGAACGTCTGCCAGGTGGAGAGATCTTTATCATTCATCATGCAAATACCAGCATCGGAAGAAATAGCGGCCCATTCTACTCATTATCCCCCTCAACGCCAAACCGCTGATGATACCAACGTGGATTTAGTTGTTCGCGAAAGCCTTTAACTTGCCAATCATGACGATAAAAAAACACGCTGAGCTGCCCTGAGCGGGCCGTATCACGCCAGGGAATGTGATTTTCCCGATAGCGTTTGACTATTTTTGCTGCCGGTAACCGCCACGCGTTATAGCGGGATGCCGAGGCAAACGCCAGCTCGGGGGCAACGGCACGCAAAAATGGCGGCGTTGAAGATGTCTTGCTGCCGTGATGAGGCACCTGAAAGATAGTACTAGGTAAATTCGCACGTTGTTTCAGCAGCGCCTGTTCGGCCCGGCGTTCAATATCACCCGTCAGCAACAGGCTGAACTTGCCATCATCGACACGCACTACGCAGGAGTCATCGTTAGCGGCATAATCCACCCGTGCTGGTGGCCACAACACCTGAAAGTTTAGCTCTCGCCATACCCACCGTTGCCCTTGTACGCAAGGCAGGTGGCCTACGTTAACGATCGGCGTACGCACGCTGGCCTGTGGAAACACCGCTGCTAGTATCGGTAACCCGCCGATATGATCCAGATGGCTATGGCTGATAATGATTTGCTCCAGCGAAATCTGCCGCCAGCGCAGGAATGGCAAAATATTACGCTCTGCCGCGCTGGAGGCTTGCCAGCGGTTGCCCGTATCAAAGATGACGGCCTTGCCTTCCCGCTCGATCACTACCGCCAGGCCGTGCCCCACGTCGATCATATCGACCCGCCAGCGATAATCCGGCGTTCTTTCCCGCCAGAACAGGCAACCTAACACCACAACGGCACAACCAACAGGAAAGTGATACCACCAGCGAAACCGCCAGCAAACCACGGCTAACCAGCCAAGAACGCTGAATTGCAGCAAGGCAGCCCCAACCTGTAGCCACCCTTGCTCGAGCCCAGGTAGCGGCCATAAGGCCCAACTGACGGTAAGATCGGCCAATTGCCAACACCAGTGGCTTACCGGCGGAATAAAAAACAGCATCAATGCCAACAATATCAACGGAACCGACAGCAGAGAAACGATCGGTACAGCCCAAAGGTTGGCGGGTAACGATGTCCAGCTCAAGCCATGAAACAGGCCAAATTGTAACGGCATCAGCAACAGCGTCATCCCTAGTTGCATGTGTAGCCAACGCAGAGGTGCCCAGCCCCAAGAAGTGCTGAAGCGCCTGGGCAACGGTGCCCATTCAAACCAAAAGATTAAGGCCGCAACCGCCAGGGCAGAGAGCCAGAAGCTGTCCGAAAGCACCGACATAGGATCGCACAGCAACAGCAGGCTGATACACCACAGCCAGATTTGCCAGGAAGTGCAGGAAACGCCTTTGAGGCGCAACCAGAGCCACAGAGACAAGGCAATAAAGGCCCTCATTGCCGGAGGTTGCCCACCTGCCAGCCACACATAGCACAGCGCCATCAACCAACTGACGATCAGCGGCAAACGGTAGCCGATATATCGCGCAGGCAATAAAAACTGCACGCCACGCGCCAGCCCCCAGGCAAAGGCGGCGGCCAGCGAGATATGCAGGCCAGAAATCGCCATCAGGTGAGCCACACCGGTTTTCATCAGTTGCCCACGCAGCTCATTACTCATCAGCGTCCGTTCGCCAAACGCCAGCGCCAGCAACACCGGCCGTTGCGTCAGCGGCATCAGCGATTGATCCATCCGTTTGACAATCTGCTGGCGCCAGTTGCAGCCCTTATCCAGTGCCGTTGCGGTACGTATAAAGCCACGCAGCGGTTGCCGATTAGCAATGGCCCAACGCTGCCCGTCAAAGCCCCCTTCATTCAGGCTGCTGTGTACCGGGCGAAAGTGAACCTTCATCGCCCAACGTTGCCCTGCACAGGGCTTTTCGCCGCGCCAGTTTGCCGTAAAGGACAACGCAGGCACCAGCCCGTGCCCACTCACCTGCTCGATACGCAGTTGCACCTGTGGCGTTTCAGCTCCGTTCAGCCAAATGCTACGCACGGAAGCAATCACGGTTTTATCGCCGCTGGTCGTCAACGTTGCGACTTGCTGCATCAACAGGCTGGCACTGCCGGTGGCGTAGATAAAACCCAGCAGGCAGCAGCACAGTGTCTGACTCCATGGATTCGGTTTATATCGCCATAGCCACAAAGCCGCGACGGCTAGCCCCATCAATAAAGGCCACGACGGTAAGTGGTGCAAAAACAGTATTGGCAGCATCCCCATCACCAAAGCGATGGCGGCCCTATCCAGTGAGATCCTGATTTCCGCGCTCCTTGCCAAGTTTATCCTGCAACAAATGTGACTTCTCAGACGGATAACCACCAGTTGCAGGTTGCTACTCAGGAAAGGAGGTCGTAAACAATCGGTTGGCTATTGGGCATTTGCAGGAAAAGCTGCGTAACGGAGCGCAAATTTTGGCAGGCATGGAAGGTTTTACAGGCGAAAAAAAACGGCACCCTAAGGCACCGTTTTATATTCTTTACAAGCAACAACACTATGGGTGGTCAGCGACTAGCCATAGATATTGGCACGGTCACGTAACTCTTTACCTGGCTTGAAGTGAGGAACGTACTTGCCGTCCAACTCAACTTTATCACCCGTTTTAGGGTTACGGCCGACGCGCGGAGCACGGTAGTGAAGAGAAAAACTGCCGAATCCGCGGATCTCGATGCGCTCACCCTCGGCTAGCGTAGCTGCCATGTGTTCGAGCATCTCTTTCACTGCATCCTCAACGGCCTTCGCCGGAATATGAGATTGCTGGCCAGCAAGTCTTTCAATAAGTTCAGACTTGGTCATAGTTCCTCCAAGCTTTGCAGCTAAACTACCGTATCGGGGCGGTTAGAAACCGCCCCCCGTCATTACTCGCCTTTAGCCGCTTTGAAGGCTTCAGCCATAGCGTTAGAGAAGTTGCTTTCTTCCGGCTTGGTGTTGTTAACCGTAGCAATTGCATCTTTCTCGTCAGCTTCGTCCTTCGCACGGACGGACAGGCTTACAACGCGGTTCTTACGGTCAACGCCAGTGAATTTAGCTTCAACTTCGTCACCAACGTTCAGAACCAGAGTTGCGTCTTCAATACGGTCGCGAGAGGCTTCAGAAGCACGCAGGTAACCTTCTACACCGCCTGCTAATTCAACTGTAGCACCTTTGGCGTCAACTGCAGTGACTTTACCAGTAACAATAGTACCTTTCTTGTTCATAGACAGGTAGTTATTGAACGGATCTTCAGCCAGTTGCTTCACGCCCAGGGAGATACGCTCGCGCTCTGCGTCAACTTGCAGAACCACCGCTGCGATTTCGTCGCCTTTCTTGTATTCACGAACTGCTTCTTCGCCTGCAACGTTCCAGGAGATGTCAGACAGGTGAACCAGGCCGTCGATGCCGCCGTCCAGGCCGATGAAGATACCGAAGTCAGTGATAGACTTGATTTTACCTTCAACGCGGTCGCCCTTGTTGTGGGTTTCTGCGAATTGCTGCCATGGGTTGTTTTTGCACTGCTTCAGGCCCAGGGAGATACGACGACGCTCTTCATCGATGTCCAGAACCATCACTTCCACTACATCGCCCACGTTAACAACTTTGGACGGATGGATGTTTTTGTTGGTCCAATCCATTTCAGAAACGTGTACCAGACCTTCAACGCCTTCTTCGATTTCCACGAAGCAGCCGTAATCAGTCAGGTTGGTAACACGACCAGTCAGCTTGGTGCCTTCTGGGTAACGTTTAGCGATAGCAACCCATGGATCTTCGCCCAGTTGCTTCAGGCCCAGAGATACACGAGTACGCTCGCGGTCGAACTTCAGCACCTTGACAGTGATTTCGTCGCCCACGTTGACAATTTCGCTTGGGTGCTTAACGCGTTTCCAAGCCATGTCAGTGATGTGCAGCAGGCCGTCAACGCCGCCCAGATCCACGAATGCACCGTAGTCAGTGAGGTTCTTAACGATACCTTTAACTTCCATGCCTTCCTGCAGGTTTTCCAGCAGTTGATCGCGCTCTGCGCTGTTTTCAGATTCGATTACTGCACGACGAGAAACAACAACGTTGTTGCGCTTCTGATCCAGCTTGATGACTTTGAACTCAAGCTCTTTGCCTTCCAGGTGCAGAGTGTCGCGAACTGGACGCACGTCAACCAGGGAACCTGGCAGGAACGCACGAATACCGTTCAGCTCTACAGTGAAGCCACCCTTAACTTTGCCGTTGATAACACCGACGACAGTTTCAGCTTCTTCGTAAGCTTTTTCCAGCGTGATCCAAGCTTCGTGACGCTTAGCTTTCTCACGGGACAGCAGAGTTTCACCGAAGCCATCTTCAACAGCGTCCAGCGCAACGTCAACTTCGTCACCAACCTGGATTTCCAGCTCGCCCTGGGCGTTTTTGAATTGCTCAGCCGGGATGGCAGATTCAGATTTCAGACCGGCGTCAACCAGTACGACATCTTTATCGATAGCAACAACAACACCACGAACGATGGAACCCGGACGGGTTTCGATTGTTTTCAGGGATTCTTCAAAGAGTTGAGCGAAAGATTCAGTCATGTTTAATCTTCAGGGTTCTATAGTTTAACGTCCATTTAGCGTCCCGCCGAATGGGGTTGTTTCACATACCTTGCCATTGGCTTCCTGCCGACAAGGTTTAGGTTACAGGGGTAAAATTTTACCCGATATATTCAGTTACTGCTATGCAGTACGATGACAAATATAACAAAAAGCTAAAAACGCCGCCGCGCTTATTGCTGCGGCAACGCCAAAACTTCATGTGCATATGCCAACGCCCGCTGGATCACTTCCTCGATCGACATGCTGGTAGAATCCAACACGAGGGCATCGAGAGCCGGTACCAGTGGCGCAATAGCCCGATTACGGTCACGGTCATCCCGTTCCTTTATCTCGGCTAAAAGACGTTCAAAGTTAACATTAAAGCCCTTTTCCTGCAACTGTAGCATGCGACGATGCGCACGCTCTTCGGAACTGGCGTCAAGGAAAATTTTAACCGGCGCATCCGGGAACACTACCGTACCCATGTCACGGCCATCGGCGATCAGGCCCGGGGCCTCGCGAAATGCGCGTTGGCGGCGCAGCAGCGCCTCACGAACCCGTGGGAATGCGGCCGTTTGCGAAGCCGTATTGCCAACGGTTTCGGTGCGGATCTCATTACTGACGTCCTCACCTTCCAAAATAACCTGCAGCTTGCCGTCCTGAGCAACAAAGCGGACGTCGAGATGGGCGGCCAAGGGGACTAACGCCTCTTCAGAGGTGATATCCACCTGATGGTGCAACGCTGCCAGGGCCAGTACGCGATAAATCGCGCCGGAATCCAGCAAACGCCAACCAAGGGATTCTGCCAGCGCCTTGCACAACGTGCCTTTGCCCGCACCACTTGGTCCATCAACGGTTATCACCGGAACTGTAGCCGTCATTTCTCTCTCCTTCAGGTAGAAACCTCACAGGAACACGCCTGCTCTCTGCCCAAGTAGGAGCAGATTCGGGGGCGTATTATACGCGCCTGTGGAGTTTACTGTTACCGCGAACTGTCTGATTGCCGAAAAGATGGCCACCAATGCGTAAAAAAGGCCTCAAACGAGGCCCATCGATAACGGATATGGAGAATATTAGGCCAACTGGCTGATACGCGCCAACTGCTCAAAATAGTCTGGGAAGGTCTTGGCGGTACACTTCGGATCCAGAATGGTCACCGGTGTATCGGAGAGCGCCACCAGCGAGAAGCACATCGCCATGCGGTGATCGTTGTAGGTACCAATCTCGGCAAACTGCAGCTTGCTTGGCGGCACGACGTGAATATAATCCTCACCTTCATCAACCTCGGCGCCAACTTTACGCAGTTCTGTTGCCATCGCCGCCAGACGGTCGGTTTCTTTTACCCGCCAGTTGTAGATATTGCGGATGGTGGTCGGCCCGGTCGCGAACAGCGCGGTGGTGGCAATGGTCATCGCCGCATCTGGAATGTGGTTCATGTCCATATCGATGCCTTTGAGCTCGCCGCGGCTACACTCGATAAAGTCATCGCCCCAGGTGATGCGCGCGCCCATTTTTTCCAGCACGTCGGCAAATTTGGTATCGCCCTGCACGCTTTTCTTACCGATACCGGTAACACGCACGGTGCCGCCCTTAATCGCCGCAGCGGCCAGGAAATAGGATGCCGAAGAGGCATCGCCCTCCACCAGATAGTCGCCTGGCGAACGGTAAGTCTGCTGCCCACGGATATGGAACACGCGATAGTTGTCGTGCGTAACTTCAACGCCGAAAGTGCTCATCAGGTGCAGAGTAATATCGATATAAGGCTTGGAAACCAGCTCACCCAAAATATGGATAGCGGTGTCTTGGGCCGCCAACGGTGCCATCATCAGCAAGGCGGTCAGGAACTGGCTGGATACGCTGCCGTCAACGCTGACGTCGCCGCCACGGAAACCGCCACGCAGGCGCACAGGTGGATAATCGGTTTGTTCAAGGTAATCAATTTGCGCTCCACCCTGGCGTAAAGCATCCACCAGATGGCCAATCGGGCGCTCTTTCATGCGCGGTTCGCCGGTCAACACCACGTCGCCCTCACCCAGGCACAGTGCCGCCGCTAATGGACGCATTGCCGTACCGGCATTACCGAGGAACAGCTCCAACGGCTGCGCGGCAACCAACGGACCCGCGTTGCCCTCGACGGAACAGGTGGTGCGATCGTCGGAGAGTTGGTAACTCACCCCCAGCGCTTGCAAGGCATTCAGCATATGACGCACGTCGTCGCTGTCCAGCAGGTTGGTCAGCCGGGTCGTTCCCCGCGCCAGCGCAGCCAGTAGCAAAGCCCGATTGGATACGCTCTTGGAGCCGGGTAAGTTGACGGTGCCATCGACCAAAGCAACCGGTTGTAACGTCAGGGAATCCACCATGTGAACAAAACTCTCCAGAATCTGATAAACGAAACGGCCCCGGGATAATGCCGGAGCCGCTTTAATGCAAAAGGACAACAGCGGTACGACCGCCCGTTCAATGCGGGCGGTGGCAATCAGCCATGGCGGCGTTCAAAGTCGACCATAAAGTCGGTCAGGGTCTTCACGCCCGCCAGCGGCATCGCATTATAGATGGAAGCACGCATGCCGCCTACTACGCGGTGGCCCTTCAGCGCCTGCAGGCCAATGGCTTCTGCTTCACTCAGGAACACTTTATCCAGTGCAGGATCGGCCAGTTGGAACGGCACGTTCATCCAGGAGCGGTTGGCAATGGCCACGCGGCTACGGTAGAAGTCCGACTGATCGATAGTGCTATACAGCAACTCGGCCTTGGCCTGGTTGCGCTTTTGCATTTCCACCAGGCCGCCCTGCTCTTTCAGCCATTTGAAGACCAGGCCAGACAGATACCAGGCGAAGGTTGGCGGCGTATTGAACATCGAGTCATTTTCTGCCAACACGGTGTAATCCAGGATCGACGGGACTTCACGGCGTGCTTTACCCAGCAGATCATCACGCACGATCACCAGCGTCAGGCCAGCCGGTCCAATATTTTTCTGTGCGCCCGCATAGATAACGCCGAAACGGCTAACGTCCAACGGGCGGGAAAGGATGGTCGAAGAGTAATCGCCAATCACCACTTTATCGCCAAAGTCTGGCGTTTCATCGATAGCCACACCGTCGATGGTTTCGTTCGGGCAATAGTGCACGTAAGCCGCGTTATCGCTCAGTTGCCACTCTTTCATCGGCTTGATGCCGCTTAAGCCGTCAACGGTGGTTTTAACGTCGATCACCTTCGGCTGGCAGTATTTTTCCGCTTCGGTGATTGCGCTGTGCGCCCAGTAACCGCCATCGATATAGTCGGCAGTGGTGTTATCACCCAACAGGTTCAGTGGCAGCGCGGCGAATTGCGCGCGGGCACCACCGTGGCAGAACAGCACTTTATAGTTGGCGGGGACTTTCAGCAGATCGCGCAGATCCTGTTCGGACTGTTCGGCGACGGCGATGAATTCTTTACTGCGATGGCTGATTTCCATCACCGAAGTGCCAAGACCGTGCCAGTTGCACAGTTCTTGTTCCGCACGACGCAACACTTCAACCGGCAGCATCGCCGGGCCTGAGCTAAAATTATAAACCTGAGTCATTTCCCCTCACCACATTCACTGTGCGCCGTAAAAACCGGCTTTCGACATATGCCCGAAGTTAACGCTGATGTTAACCAACTCTATCGGTTTTATCACTCACGTAACCCGGCTGCAATGCTTATTGTTCCAAGGGTGGGAAACTGGCGAGACCGCAAATAACAGGCTCTGCGGCCTCAGAGTTTATTTATGCCATAAAACGCTGTGACACTGGGGTATTCAGCGGGTTAACGCGGTTTTTTGTGCTGTATTCAGCTAACACGGCTATGGGCCAGGGCCGCGAACCATTCATCAACCAGGTGAAAAAACGTACATCACCATCGTCTCGTCAAATGCCATTCTTTGGCTATCAAATACCTGCATGAAATCGTTCCTGCGAAAAAAGATTTCCTACAGCATAGTCAGGGCGGGGAAAATGGGGGCATTACGCCCCCACTTGAGTCAGGGATCAATACTGATTAAACATCGCCTGGATCTGTTTGGCGTCTTTGGTTTGAGTTAATGCCAGCTGCAGCAAAATTCTCGCTTTTTGTGGATTCAGCGTTCCAGCTGCCACAAAACCGAGTTTAGTATCATCCACTTCCGCATCTTCGGTGGTGGAGCCGGTAGGCACGCGGGAAGAACGCACTACCGCTACGCCGTTATGGGCCGCCGTGGCCAACGTATCAAACACGGTTTTATACAGGTTGCCGTTACCCACCCCGGCGCTGACAATTCCTTGATAACCTTCGGCGATCAGCGCCTTGGCGGGCGCATCCGATGCGTTGGCGTAGTTATAGATAATACCGACCGTCGGCAGCGTACTCATCTGGTCGACGTTAAACGGCGTTTCGCTGGTGTGCTTGCGCTGTGGCGAACGTTGGTAGTCGATTTTGCCGTTATGGATATACCCCAGCGGGCCAAAGTTAGGCGACTGGAAAGTCTGTACGCCGGTGGTATTGGTTTTGGTTACGTCGCGGCCATCAAGCACCGTATCATTCATCACCACCAGCACACCACGCTTGGCCGATTGAGGGTCAGCGGCTGTGACAACGGCGTTATACAAGTTAAATGGGCCATCGGCACTCATGGCCGTTGCCGGGCGCATCGCCCCTACAATCACTACCGGCTTATCGCACTTGACGGTGAGATCCAGGAAATAGGCAGTCTCCTCCAGCGTGTCGGTACCGTGAGTGATCACGAAGCCATCGGTTTTGGCGCAGTCCGCATTAATCTTCTTGACCAGCTTGAGCCAGACTTCGTCATTCATATCCTGGGAACCGATGTTGACCACCTGCTCGCCCTGGACGTTGGCAACCTTTTTCAACTCTGGCACTGCATCCACCAATGCCTCTACGCCCAGTTTACCTGCGGTGTAGTTGGACTTGGTGGCCGAGTCGCCACCGCCAGCGATAGTACCGCCGGTGGCCAGCAAGGTGATATTAGGTAACGCCAGTGCCGAGCCGCAAACCCCGGCCAACAGTAGTGCCAACACGCTGAGTTTCACTGATTTCATTACGTTTCTCCGTTATTGATAACCCGCTGAATTATCGTCTTTATCCACATAATTACTGTGACATCTGATCGGCTTTAGGAATACGTGGAGCTTGGGAACAAAACCCCGTATCATTGCGCGTTTTTAGTACGCCACATAAGTGAAGACAATGACGCAAACTTTTATTCCTGGCAAAGACGCTGCGCTGGAAGACTCCATCGCCCGTTTTCAGCAGAAATTAACCGATCTGGGTTTCAATATCGAAGAAGCCTCCTGGCTGAATCCGGTGCCACACGTCTGGTCAGTGCATATCCGCGATCGCGATTGCCCGCTGTGCTTCACCAACGGTAAGGGTGCCAGCAAGAAGGCCGCGCTGGCGTCCGCGCTGGGCGAATATTTCGAGCGCCTGTCGACCAACTATTTCTTCGCCGATTTCTATTTGGGTCAACAGATTGCCGAAGGCGATTTCGTTCACTATCCCAATGAGAAATGGTTCCCGATCCCGGATGACAACTCGCTGCCACAAGGTATCCTGGATGAGCGTACCCACGCCTTCTACGATCCAGAGCAGGAATTGACTGCCAGCGATCTGATCGATCTGCAGTCTGGCAATAGCGATCGTGGCATCTGCACCCTGCCATTCACCCGCCAATCGGATCAGCAGACCGTTTATATTCCAATGAACATCATCGGCAACCTGTATGTGTCCAACGGCATGTCCGCTGGCAATACAGCCAACGAAGCGCGAGTTCAGGGTCTCTCCGAGGTGTTCGAGCGTTATGTGAAAAACCGCATCATCGCCGAGTCCATCAGCCTGCCGGAAATCCCGAGCGAAGTGCTGAACCGCTATCCTGACGTGGTTGAGGCGATCGCCAAGCTGGAGGCCGAAGGCTTCCCGATCCTCTCTTATGATGCCTCGTTAGGTGGCAACTATCCGGTGATCTGCGTGGTGTTGTTCAACCCCGCCAACGGCACCTGCTTTGCTTCCTTTGGCGCTCACCCCGATTTCGGAGTCGCGCTGGAGCGTACCGTTACCGAACTGCTGCAAGGCCGCGGCTTGAAAGATCTGGATGTGTTTACCGCCCCAACCTTCGACGACGAAGAAGTGGCCGAGCACGCCAACCTGGAAACTCACTTCATCGATTCCAGCGGTCTGATCTCCTGGGATATGTTCAAACAGGATGCCGACTATCCGTTTGTCGACTGGAGTTTCAGCGGCAGCACGCAGGAAGAGTTCGCCACCCTGATGAGCATCTTTAATAAAGAAGATGCCGAAGTGTACATCGCCGATTACGAGCACCTGGACGTGTACGCCTGCCGCATCATCGTACCGGGGATGTCCGACATCTATCCGGCAGAGGACCTGCTACTGGCAAACAACAGCATGGGCGCGCACCTGCGTGAAACCCTGCTGCAACTGCCGGGCAGCGAATGGGAGCCAGAAGAATACCTGGCTCTGATCCAGCAGTTGGATGATGAAGGGTTGGACGATTTCACCCGCGTACGTGAATTGCTGGGCATTGCCTCTGGTAAAGACAACGCCTGGTACACCCTGCGCGTTGGCGAACTGAAATCCATGCTGGCATTGGCCGGTGGCGATCTCGAGCAGGCACTGATCTGGGCCGAGTGGACGCAGGAGTTCAACGCCTCGCTGTTTACCCCGGAGCGCAGCAACTACTATCGTTGCCTGCAGACACTGCTGCTGTTGGCGTTGGAGCCAGAACGCGACCCAGCCCAATATCACACGGCCTTCGTGAAGATGTATGGTCAGGATGCGGTTGACGCGGCCTCTGCAGCTATGAGCGGCGAAGAGCGCTTCAACGGCCTGTTTGCCATCGACAGTGAATTGAAAGCCCTGCCGGCCCATCAAGCGCTGTTGGCGGCTTACGAAAAGCTGCAAACGGCCAAACGCCGTCACTGGGCGCAAGCATAAGCCTGATTGATACGCCGGTAGAACCTTACCGGCGTTACTCCCAAAGAAGCAGCCTTGATTCGGTTGCCGATCAAAAAACAGGCAAACCTTGGCGTTGAATGTTTTTATCAAAAGCGCACTTATCAGCCAACAGGATAATTAAATCGCCAATTGTTACGTCAGCGTGAAATATTAATTAACCATCAATTAATGCTTATTCATCAAAAAGCGACAATGAGTACAAAAATTTAACTCTCCCCACCCCAAAATGGCGTTAACTTCAAAATTTTTCGTAAACATTAAAAAATATTTTTTATATAAAAATCAATAATATAATTCAATAAACCCTACTAATTTTGCGGTTTTAAGCCGTTTTACTTCCGCGCGTTATGATCCAAGTCAATTTTTACCCTATACTGCTTTGCTAGTATCTCAGTGTGTTGTAATAACCCTTAAGAGCGAGAGTTAGTGTGAGAGCTGACAACCCCTTCGATATGCTGTTACCTGCCGCGATGGCGAAAGTTGCCGAGGATGCGGGGGTTTATAAAGCCACCAAGCATCCGCTGACGACTTTTTATTTAGCGATCACCGCAGGTGTGTTCATTTCTATCGCCTTTGTTTTTTATATCACAGCGACCACCGGCACCGCCGCCATTCCTTTCGGCCTCGCCAAGCTGGTGGGTGGTATCTGCTTCTCCATGGGGTTAATGCTGGTCGTCGTCTGCGGGGCGGACCTGTTTACCTCCACCGTACTGACCGTGATTGCCAAAGCCAGCGGGCGTATTACCTGGGGGCAACTGGCTCTTAACTGGTTAAACGTCTATATTGGCAACCTGATTGGTGCCCTGTTCTTCGTTGCGCTGATCTGGTTCTCAGGCGAGTATATGGCAGCCAATGGCCTGTGGGGTTTGAACGTATTGCAAACCGCCGACCATAAACTGCACCACACCTTTATAGAAGCCGTCTGTCTGGGTATCCTGGCTAACCTGATGGTTTGCCTGGCCGTCTGGATGAGCTACTCCGGCCGCAGCCTGATGGACAAGATGTTCGCCATGATCCTGCCGGTAGCCATGTTCGTCGCCAGCGGCTTTGAGCACAGTATCGCCAACATGTTTATGATCCCTATGGGTATAGTGGTTAAGCACTTTGCCACGCCAGAGTTTTGGCAAGCCGTGGGGGCAGCACCCGAGCAATTCGCTCATCTGACCGTAAGCAACTTTATCATCGACAACCTGATCCCCGTCACCATCGGTAACATCATTGGCGGTGGTCTTCTGGTTGGGTTGACTTACTGGGTAATTTATCTGCGTGGCGGCAAACAGAATCACTAATCTGTTGGCTGGCACGGCGCCGGGTTTACAAAGAAATCCACATTAGAAGGTAGGTGTATAATGACCGAACTTAACGAGAAGTTAGCGACCGCTTGGCAAGGTTTCAGCGAAGGTGACTGGCAGAAAGAAGTCAACGTACGTGACTTCATCCAGAAAAACTACACTCCTTACGAGGGTGATGAATCCTTCCTGGCTGGCGCAAGTCAAGCCACTACCACTCTGTGGGACAAGGTTATGGAAGGGATCAAACTGGAAAACCGCACCCATGCGCCAGTTGATTTCGATACCAACGTCGTCTCCACCGTGACTTCTCATGATGCGGGCTATATCAACAAAGATCTGGAAACCATCGTTGGTTTGCAGACCGATGCTCCTCTGAAACGCGCGCTGATCCCATTCGGCGGCATCAAGATGGTTGAAGGTTCATGCAAGGTTTATGGCCGTGAACTGGATCCACAAGTGAAGAAAGTGTTCACCGAATACCGCAAAACCCACAACCAGGGCGTATTCGATGTTTACACCAAAGACATCCTGAACTGCCGTAAGTCTGGCGTGCTGACCGGTCTGCCAGATGCGTATGGCCGTGGCCGTATCATCGGTGACTACCGTCGCGTTGCTTTGTACGGTATCGACTTCCTGATGGCCGACAAGCTGAACCAGTTCAAGTCTCTGCAGACCCGTCTGGAAAATGGCGAAGATCTGGAAATGACCATCCAGCTGCGCGAAGAAATTGCTGAACAGCACCGTGCCCTGGCTCAGATTAAAGAAATGGCCGCCAAATACGGCTACGACATTTCTGGCCCAGCCAGCACCGCTCAAGAAGCCGTACAGTGGACCTACTTCGGCTACCTGGCCGCGGTGAAATCCCAGAACGGTGCAGCCATGTCCTTCGGCCGCGTATCTACCTTCCTGGACGTGTTCATTGAGCGCGATATCAAGGCCGGTAAACTGACCGAACTGCAAGCGCAAGAACTGATCGACCACCTGGTCATGAAACTGCGTATGGTTCGCTTCCTGCGTACTCCTGAGTATGATGAGCTGTTCTCTGGTGACCCAATCTGGGCAACAGAATCCCTGGCTGGTATGGGTGTTGATGGTCGTACGCTGGTAACCAAAAACAGCTTCCGCTTCCTGAATACGCTGTACACCATGGGGCCATCTCCAGAGCCAAACATGACCATCCTGTGGTCTGAAAAACTGCCGTTGAACTTCAAAAAATACGCCGCGAAAGTGTCTATCGACACCTCCTCCGTACAGTATGAAAACGACGACCTGATGCGCCCAGACTTCAACAACGATGACTATGCCATCGCCTGTTGCGTCAGCCCGATGATTGTCGGTAAGCAAATGCAGTTCTTCGGTGCGCGTGCCAACCTGGCGAAAACCATGTTGTACGCAATCAACGGCGGCGTTGATGAAAAACTGAAAATGCAGGTTGGCCCGAAAGAAGCCCCAATGATGGACACCGTGCTGGACTATGACAAAGTCATGGAGCGTATGGACCACTTCATGGACTGGCTGGCCAAGCAGTATGTGACCTCGTTGAACATCATTCACTACATGCACGACAAGTACAGCTATGAAGCTGCGCTGATGGCTCTGCATGACCGTGATGTTTATCGCACCATGGCTTGTGGTATCGCGGGTCTGTCCGTAGCAGCCGACTCCCTGTCTGCCATCAAGTACGCCAAAGTATCCACCATCCGTGACGAAGACGGCCTGGCTGTCGACTTCAAAATCGAAGGTGAATATCCGCAGTTCGGTAACAACGATTCTCGCGTAGATGACATCGCATGTGACCTGGTAGAACGTTTCATGAAGAAAATTCAGAAACTGCGTACCTACCGTAATGCGGTACCAACTCAGTCCGTGCTGACCATCACCTCTAACGTGGTTTATGGTAAGAAAACCGGTAACACCCCAGATGGTCGTCGTGCAGGCGCTCCATTTGGTCCAGGTGCCAACCCAATGCACGGCCGCGATCAGAAAGGTGCTGTAGCCTCTCTGACCTCCGTAGCCAAACTGCCGTTTGCCTATGCGAAAGATGGTATCTCTTACACCTTCTCCATCGTGCCTAACGCGTTGGGTAAAGATGACGATGTGCGTAAAGCCAACCTGGCGGGTCTGATGGATGGTTACTTCCACCACGAAGCGTCCATCGAAGGCGGTCAGCACCTGAACGTGAACGTGATGAACCGTGAAATGCTGCTGGACGCGATGGAAAACCCTGAGAAATATCCTCAGCTGACCATCCGCGTATCGGGTTACGCTGTGCGCTTCAACTCGTTGACCAAAGAACAGCAACAAGACGTGATTACTCGTACTTTCACCCAGTCGATCTAATCGCGGTTTCTCCGGGGCGGGATCGCTCTGCCCCGCAGAACAAATCTTACCAAGGCCGGATATTCCGGCCTTTTTACTAACTACCCCCTGACTCTGGTCTTGAGTCTGTTTTGCCAGGTATCTACGCTGCTGCTTAGCCTGCGATGGGTATATACTGCATGGATATCTGGCAAAACAGTGATCCGGTACGTAACCGGCCAACAGGAATCGTTTTACCTGGCGCCTTTTTTCGCCACATCGTTGATCCCTGCCTGGCGGTTACCAGCCTATTTTAGACTGCGTTTGACAGTCGATTTTGGAGAAACCCGCAATGTCCTTGAAAGGCCGCATCCACTCTTTCGAATCCTGTGGCACCGTTGATGGCCCAGGTATCCGCTTTATCGTGTTCTTCCAGGGTTGCCTGATGCGCTGCCTGTACTGCCATAACCGCGATACCTGGGACACCCACGGCGGCAAAGAGGTCACGGTTGAAGAGCTGATGACCGATACCGTGGCCTACCGTCACTTCATGAACGCTTCCGGCGGTGGCGTAACGGCGTCCGGCGGCGAAGCGATCCTGCAGGCCGAATTTGTTCGCGACTGGTTCCGCGCCTGTCACAAAGAAGGGATCAGCACCTGTCTGGACACCAACGGTTTTGTCCGCCGTTACGACCCGGTGATCGATGAACTGCTGGATACCACCGACCTGGTGATGCTCGATCTGAAACAGATGAATGACGATATTCACCAGAACCTGGTGGGAGTTTCCAACCATCGCACGCTGGAGTTTGCCCGTTATCTGGCCAAACGTAATCAACGCACCTGGATCCGCTACGTGGTGGTGCCGGGCTGGTCTGATGATGATAAATCGACGCATCTGCTCGGTGAGTTCACCAAGGATATGACCAATATCGAGAAGATCGAGCTGTTGCCTTACCACGAGCTAGGCAAGCACAAATGGATCGCGATGGGTGAAGAATACAAGCTGGACGGCGTCCATCCGCCGAAGGCCGACACCATGGATCGCGTGAAGGGGATCCTGGAAAGCTACGGCCATAAAGTGATCTATTAAGCCTCTCCCTGCTCGAACAAAAAACCCGGCGCATCTGCCGGGTTTTTTATTTCAGGCCGCGGCCAACGGGGTGTGGTGATGGTCGGGCTTTTTCAGCAGCATCACCAGATAAACCAGCGCCACTACCGCAATCATCACAAACAGCAGCCGATCGGAGTAGCTCTGCATCAGCATCGACGTCATCGATGGGCCGAGCAAGCTGCCGACGGTATAGCTCATCAACAATGTCTGGTTCATCGCCACCAACTGATGCGGCAGCACCTTTTCGCAGGCCCAGGACATCGCCACAGGGTATAAGGTAAAGCCAGCACAGCCCAGGATAAACAGCGCCGGGGCCATCGCATAGTTACCCAGCATCGCGATGCTGGCAAGGATCACCACAAACACCTGAATGCGCAGTACCAACAGGCGACCGTAGCGATCGGCCAGGCGCCCTATCGGCCACTGACCCACGATGCCGGAACTGACCAGCAGCGCCATCCAGTAACCCACGTTGGCATCACTCATCCCCTGATGGTTTAAATACAGCGGCATCAGGCCGTACAGTGAGCCCAGCACAATTCCCGAGATAATACAGCCGTTGATGCCCAACCGGGCGTCACGACGTTTAAACATCTGCCAGATAGAGGCCTGCTGCGGTTCGTCATCCTGGTTATTGACCCGCGCAAACAGCATCGGCAGCATGGCGGCCATCACAACGGCGGTCACCCACGGCACCACATCCAGCAGTTGGGTTGAAACACTGCTTAGCAGCAACTGCCCCGCAACCGTACCGAGATAGTAAACTATCATATACGCCGCCAGCAGTTGACCACGGTTACTCAGATTGCCGCTGCGCAACAGTGCGCTTTCCACGATCACCCAAATCCAGGCACACCCTACCCCGGCAAAGAAGCGCCAGCCGATCCAACTCCAGAAGTCCAGCGACAGCACCATACCCATGGTAGCGAAGGCAAAGACCAAACAGGCAAGATGATAGCTGCGGGTAAAGCCAATCCGCTTGATCAGTTTGCCCGCCACCAGCGTTCCCAACAGGTTACCGGTAAAATAAGACGAACTGACCACCCCCACTTGCCAGGTTGGCAATTGAGCATGCGTTAACCAGAGGGGAACCAAAGTGTTCAAAACGGCGATGGAAACCGTAAGCAGCAATAGGCCGCAGAGCAACATAAGCACTGGGCGAGAATATGCGGACATAGAGAAATTGAAACCGAACAGACAGAGTAGAGTGCGCGCATCATGCCACTGGCGATAAAAAAGTCAATCGGCGGTTAACGGGCGATCGCACAATATGTTTAACAACGGGTTAAAAGTGGCTTTATAGCTGTTCCGGCAACGATTTTTCACCCGAGGCGGCCAGGGTAATATGCCCATGAAAGCAGGATAGCTTGCACAGTCCGCAGCCATTACACAGCGCATCGTCGCACTGCAATTGGCGGGTACCATTTTCAGAAAGCTGGAAGGATAAAGCCTGTTGCGGGCAGTTGATGGTACACATCCGGCAGCTGTCTTGCCGCCCCAGGCAGCTATGGCTGATTTGCGGGCGCAGCAGCGTGTCGCAGGGCATTTTGTCCCGCAACGCCCCGGTTTGGCAGGCGGTGGTGCATTTGCGGCAAACATCACACTCGGTGAAATCGATGCTCAATACCGGCTTGCTTTGATCGAGGCTCAATAAACCGTACGGGCAGCTGCTCACGCAGCCGCCACAACCGTTGCATAACGAGCTGAACAATGCCTCCGGCAAAGCCTGAGGTGGACGAGCCACCGCAGACAATGTCACAGAGGGTGCATCCTGCTCCGGCAAGGCTTTATTACGATCAAGCCAACCAGTCAGCAACCGGCGGCGGCTATTGCCTTGCGCAGATAACTGCTGGTCGTTGTTCATCAGAAATACAGCTCCAGGCTCGGCACTGGTGTCGGGCACTCTTCCGCCCAGGCTGCCAGCGTAATTTGTGCCAACTGCGCCACGCCCTGGTAGAACGGATGTCCAGCATGTTGCTGCAACAGTTCCAGATAACGCGGTGCCCAAGGCAGAATGTGCAGCGCAATCAGCCCGGAAATCATTTTGTGTTGCTTCTCTTCGGCCAACCAGGCCGCCATCATCAGCAAAGTGCCAATATGGTCTTCCGGCTCATTCTGGTCGCGCTGGGCTTCGATACCGTTCACCCGCAGCCATTGGCGCAGACGCAGCGTCGAATCACCAAACAGCACGCTTTCTCTATCCAGATAGACTGAACCCCAAGGCGGAGCAACCAGCGTATGTGGGCCAACGAACAAGCGTTGATAAGCCTCTGACAGCGTCTCTGGCTGGTTTCCAGCCAAACCTTCGGCAATCAGGGCTGCGGCCTCTTGTGCACCTTCATAAGGCCATTCGGTCAACCACTGCGGGTCGGCCAAAGAATCCAGTAAAGGCTGGCACTCTTTGCTCTCCGGTGGGGCATACAATAAAACACCTAGCACACGGCCAGTCAGGGCAATTTTTTCAAGCATCATAACTTGGGGCTTCTCCAGGGGCGCAGCCAGGCCGCGCCCAGATTAACGTTAGCCAGCCACGGCCATGCCAACGGTCATATGCAGGCCGTAGAACACGCCACGGCCAATCAACTCACCGGCAAAGACTAACACAAAGCCCAAGGTCAACCCCATCACACTGGCGTTACCACGGCGCAACTGCGGGCAAATCCAGCAACCCAGGCCGAGAACCAGCAAGACCAGCCGCCATACCATCAGTTGGCCATATTCCGGGATCAGCGCCGACGCCTGCTGTACCGAGCTGCTGATAGTAGCCAACTCACTGCCTTGCAACAGTGCCGAGCACAGGCTAAGCAACAGCGCCAGCACGCTGATCATCATCAGTTGACCACGGCCAGCCACTTGCAGACCAGCCGCCCGCAGCAGCAACACGCCCAACAGCGGCCCGCCGATAAACACCGACAGGAAGAAGTTCAGCGTGGTGTAACCGTTATGCCAGGTCGGTACGGTATCAATCTGGTAGACACGCGTCATGGCGTAGACAAACAGCAGACCCAGCACCATGGTGACTACCAGCCAGGCTTTACCCAGCGCCTGCGGCATTTTTTTCAACATGGCCAGCAGCCAATAGAGGCCGCCAACCGCAAAGAATACCGAACCGCTGGCGATTTCATTACTCAACGCCGACTCACCGATGCGATTGAGCGAGTTAAAGGCCCTGATCGGCGTCCCCAGGTGCATCACGGAGGCGATAAAGGCGATCCCCATCAGCAACCACAGGAAAAACATAGAACCGTGTACCGCCTTACTCTGGCGATCGGTCAGATTACCGGCGATCAACGCCAGCCCCATTACGATAACGCCGCCCACCACAAATTGTCCTAATACGGTGAACACCATCAGCGGCCATTCATGCCATCCCGTTCCCATTTTAAACCTCCTTCGGATTAGCCAGATGGCCGGTAGTGTCACCACTCGGGCGGCTGTTGGCGTTAGGTTTCAGTACGATGCACGGTTTGGTGAAATGCGCGGCCGGTAACGGTGCCACTTGCGCCAGGGTGCCATGTTGTTTACGCAGTTCGTCGATCGGGCCAAAGTCCAGGGCACGCAGCGGGCAGGACTCGACACAAATCGGCTTTTGGCCAACGGCAACGCGCTCATAGCAGCCATCGCACTTGGTCATGTGCCCTTTCGCTTCGTTGTACTGCGGTGCGCCGTACGGGCATGCCATATGGCAGTAGCGGCAACCGATGCACACCTCTTCGTTCACCACCACAAAACCGTCTTCTCGCTTGTGCATGGCGCCACTTGGGCACACTTTGGTACAGGCCGGGTCTTCACAGTGGTTACAGGCGATCGACAGGTAATAGGCAAACACGTTTTGGTGCCAGCTATCGCCGTCCTGCTGCCAGTCACCCCCGGCATACTCATAGATGCGGCGGAAGCTGACGTCCGGGGTCAGGTTTTTATAGTCTTTGCAGGCCAGCTCGCAGGTTTTGCAGCCGGTGCAACGACTCGAATCAATGTAGAATCCATATTGCGTAGTCATCAGCTACTCCTTAAAGTTTGGCGACCTGGACCAGATTGGTGTGAGAAGGATTGCCCTTGGCCAACGGCGACGGGCGCTGGGTGGTCAGCACGTTGATACTGCCAGCATGATCGATACGGCTACCATCTGGCGCATACCAGGCTCCTTCGCCCATAGCGACCACGCCCGGCAACATGCGTGGCGTCACCTTGGCATTAATGCGTACCTCACCCCGATCGTTGTAAATACGGATCAGGTCCCCGTTGGCTATGCCGCGGGATTGCGCATCAATCGGGTTGATCCACATCTCCTGGCGGCAAGCGGCCTTCAGCACGTCGACGTTACCGTAGGTAGAGTGGGTTCTGGCCTTGTAGTGGAAACCGGTCATCTGCAATGGATACTTGCTGCTTAACGGATCGTCGAGGCTTTCGAAACCGGCCGCATACACCGGCAGCGGATCGATAACGTCGTCCTTGGATAATTCCCAAGTCGCTGCCAGTTCCGCCAGTTGGGCAGAATAGATCTCGATCTTGCCTGAAGGCGTTTTCAGTGGATTAGCCTGCGGATCGGCCCGGAAGGCTTTGTAAGCCACATGGTGACCATCGGGATCGCGCTGCTTGAAGATCCCTTGCTTGAGGAACTGTTCAAAGTCCGGTAGCGCCGGAATGGCTTCGCGGGACTGCTGATAAAGGTGACGCAGCCACTCTTCCTGAGTCCGCCCCTCGGTGAAGGCCTGCTCAACCCCCATACGTCGGGCGATCTCGCTGGTCATTTCATAAATGTTCTTACATTCAAACTGCGGCTTGATCGCCTGATCGGCGAAGATGACGTAACCCATATTGCCGCTTGAGGCATCCAGACAGAAATCCATCTGCTCAGAGGCGGTGCAATCTGGCAGCACCAGATCGGCATATTTCGCCGACGAGGTCATGTGGTTATCGATTACCACGATCATCTCGCACTTCTTCTCGTCTTGCAGAATGTCATGGGTACGGTTGATTTCTGAGTGCTGGTTGATCAGACAGTTACTGGCATAGTTCCAGATAAATTTGATCGGCACGTCCAGCTTGTCCTTGCCCTGCACACCGTCACGCTTGGCGGTCATTTCCGGCCCGCGCAGAATGGCATCGGTCCACATGAACATGGAGATGCTGGTTTTAACCGGATTCTCCAAGGTCGGCATCCGAACAAACGGCAGGCCGTAGGAGCCCTCGCGTGCCCCCGTGTTACCGCCATGGATCCCGACGTTACCGGTGAGGATCGGCAACATGGCGATGGCACGTGAGGTCAACTCACCGTTGGCATGGCGTTGCGGCCCCCAACCTTGCGAAATAAACGCCGGTTTGGTACTGCCAATTTCGCGCGCCAGTTTGACAATGCGGTCGGCCGGGATACCGGTAATTTTTGAGGCCCAGGCCGGCGTCTTCTCAATGCCGTCATCACCTTGGCCCAGAATATAGGCCTTATAGTGCCCATTAGCTGGAGCCCCCGCAGGTAAGGTTTTTTCGTCGTAACCCACGCAGTATTTATCCAGGAACGGCTGATCGACCAAATTCTCGCTGATTAACACATGCGCCAACCCGGCAACCAGTGCCGCATCGGTACCAGGGCGAATTGGGATCCACTCGTCTTCCCTACCGGCAGCGGTATCGGTGTAGCGCGGATCGATCACAATCATGCGCGCATTCGAACGCTCACGCGCCTGCTCCAGCAAGTAGGTTACCCCACCGCCACTCATGCGGGTTTCGCCTGGGTTGTTGCCGAACAGCACCACCAGCTTGCTGTTTTCGATGTCCGTTGGGCTGTTACCGTCAGCCCAACCGCCGTAGGTATAATTCAGCCCCATGGCGATCTGCGCGGTGCTGTAGTCACCATAGTGGTTCAGATAGCCGCCGCAGCAGTTCATCAGGCGAGCGATCAACGTAGAACCCGGTGGCCAGGAACGGGTGACTGTGCCCCCCAAGGTGCCGGTACCGTAGTTCAAATAGATGGCTTCATTGCCATAGTCTTTGATGATGCGCTTCATGTTGTCAGCGATCAGCGTGTAGGCTTCATCCCAGCTTATCTGCTTGAATTTTCCTTCGCCCCGCTTGCCCACGCGGAGCATGGGGTACTTCAGGCGGTCTGGGTTATACACGCGGCGGCGCATTGAACGCCCACGCAGGCAGGCACGAACCTGATGCAACTCTTGGTACTCGTCGTTGCCAGTATTATCCGTTTCGACATATTTGATCATACCGTCGACCACATGCATCCGCAGCGGGCAACGGCTACCGCAGTTTACCGTACAAGCGCTCCACACCACTTTTTCTTCGGGTTTGGCAAGGGCGGATGTCGGGGAGGTTTCAGCGTTGGCACGGCGGCTGAAAGGCAGAGAAACGCCACCGACGGCAAGGGCAAGCCCGCCAATGGCACTATTTTTGACCAGCTTTCGCCTGGAGCACTGAAGGCCGGACAGAGGTTTTTTTTCGGATTCATTCATAATGATTTCGCTCTGGGTTGCATAAAATAACCAGTAAAACTGGCAATAAAACCTGCAATCAACGTGTTACGCCGCTCCCAATGCAGGTAGATTTCAAAAAAGCAGGTAAAAATGTTTTAATTGTGGCCTGCCCTAAACGGCACTATGCTCCAAAAGAGGTAGTTACACTTTGCTCACAATCAATAAAGTGTTGATATAACAGGCTTTATTGATAATGATTTTCATTTCATATTTTTTCTATCTGGATCAAATTGGTATGCTGTGGGTTACCTTTCGCCAACGGTGATGGCCGGTGGGTGGTGAGCGTATTCATGCAGGCACCGTGATCGATACGGTCACCGTTCATGTTGGCCTGATGCCAGGCTCCTTGCCCCATCGCTACCACGCCCGGCATGATGCGCGGTGTGACTTTGGCGGCCACGCGAACTTCGCCACGGCCATTGAATACCCGCACCGTTTCACCGCTGACAATGCCGCGCTGGCTGGCATCAAGCGGGTTGATCCAGACTTCCTGCGGGCAAGCCGCTTGCAGCACATCGATATTGCCGTAGCTGGAATGGGTCCGGGCCTTATAGTGGAAACCGAACATTTGCAGCGGGTAGGTGTTACGCAACGGGTCATCCCAACCTTCAAAGGTTGAGGCGTAGACCGGCAACGGGCTGATGGTTTCGTCCTTCTCCAACTCCCAACTGCTGGCGATCTCTGCCAACTTGGCCGAATAGATCTCGATCTTGCCTGAAGGCGTCTTCAACGGGTTGGCTGCGGGATCGTCACGGAATTTTTTATAGGCCACAAAGTGCCCGTTCGGGTCTTTACGCTTGTAAATCCCCATGCTGCGCAAGGCCTCATACGACGGCAACTGCGGGTCCTTCTCCAGCATCTTGGCGTAAAGGTATTGCAGCCATTGCTCCTGAGTGCGCCCTTCGGTGAATTTTTGGTGTACCTCAGGCCCAAGACGGCGCGCTACCTCACTCATCACTTCATAAATAGGTTTACGCTCAAACTTGGCAGAGGTGGCTGGCTGGATAAAGATCAGGTAACCCATATTGCCAGCGTAGTCGTTCGGGATAATGTCCTCCTGCTCGACCGTCATCAGGTCCGGCAGCAGAATGTCGGCGTATTTCGCCGAGGAGGTCATAAAGTTTTCCAGCACCACGATCATTTCACACTGGGAGTCATCCTGAAGAATGTCGTGGGTTTTGTTGATATCGGAGTGCTGGTTGGTGATGGTGTTCCCGGCATAGTTCCAGATGAACTTGATCGGCACGTCCAACTTGTCTTTGCCGCGTACCCCATCACGTTTGGCGGTCATTTCCGGGCCACGGGCGATGGCATCGGTCCAGCTGAAGCAGGAAATCTGCGTTTTTACCGGATTTTCCAGCACCGGCATCCGTTCAATGGTGATGGTGTAGGTTGATTCACGCGCGCCGCTGTTGCCGCCGTTGATCCCCACGTTGCCGGTCAGGATCGGCAGCATGGCAATGGCCCGTGAGGTGAGCTCACCATTTGCCTGGCGCTGTGGCCCCCAACCTTGCGAGATATAGGCCGGTTTGGCACTGCCAATCTCACGTGCCAGCTTGATGATACGCTCGGCCGGAATGCCGGTGACCTGCGATGCCCACTGTGGGGTCTTCTCAACGCCGTCCTCACCCTGGCCCAGGATATAGGCCTTGTAGTGGCCGTTGGCAGGTGCACCGGCGGGTAGGGTTTTCTCATCGTAACCCACGCAGTAGTTATCCAGGAACGGTTGATCGACCAAATCCTCGCTGATCAACACATGCGCCAATCCGGCGACCAATGCGGCATCAGTGCCTGGCCGGATCGGGATCCACTCATCTTCCCGCCCAGCGGCCGTATCCGTATAGCGCGGATCGATGACGATCATGCGCGCGTTAGAACGTTCCCGTGCCTGCTCCAGGAAATAGGTGATGCCACCGCCGCTCATGCGGGTTTCCGCCGGATTGTTACCGAACAGCACTACCAGCTTGCTGTTTTCAATATCAGAGGTGCTGTTACCCTCATTGCTGCCGTAGGTATAAGGCATGGCGCAGGCGATCTGGGCGGTACTGTAGGTGCCATAGTGGCTGAGAAAACCGCCGTAGCAGTTCATCAGGCGAGCAACCAGCGAGGCATAAGGCGAAGAACGGGTGATATTGCCGCCGACAATGCCAGAGGTATAGTTGATGTAAACCGCTTCATTGCCGTATTTGGCGACGATACGCTGCAGGCTGGAGGCGATTTCGCTGTAAGCCTCTTCCCAACTGATGCGTTTGAATTTACCTTCACCACGTTTTCCGACGCGTTTCATCGGGTAATTCAGACGTTCCGGATGGTTCATGCGCCGACGCATGGAGCGGCCACGCAAACAGGCGCGCACCTGATGGTTGCCATAAACATCGTCGCCGGTGTTGTCGGTTTCCACCCAGTAAACTTCGTCATCGCGTACGTGTAACCGCAAGGCGCAGCGGCTGCCACAGTTAACAGAGCAGGCTCCCCACACCACTTTATCCTGCGGTGGGGGTTGCACTGCAGTATCGACAGTTTCTGCCACTGCATGGCGGCTAAAAGGCAACGAAAAACCGCCAGCGGCCAGGGTCAAGCCCGCTACCGTGCCGGATTTCATTAGCGTACGGCGGCTGATACCGTTGGATGATGATGCTGCAGATTTTTGCTTCGACATAGCTCACTCCTGGTCTTGCCCGAACAACGGGAAACGTCATGCCTTGGTTGGCAGAGACAGGAGGAAGCTGAATTAGCGCTGGGTGGTTTGATGTGGAAAAACGATTCCCCCTCCATAAGTAAGGATATTACTCATTAGGGGGTAGTAAACTTTGTCTGCTATCAATAAATGTGGCTTTCATTCGTAAATTAAAACCATTCAAACGAAAAAAGCGCCCGTAGGCGCTTTCGATACACTATTTCGCTACCACCGTGAGGTGGATTAACCGATATATTCCAGGCCGCCCATGTAAGGACGCAATGCTTCTGGCACCTGAATACGGCCATCGGCCTGCTGATAGTTTTCCAGCACGGCAACCAGAGTACGGCCTACGGCCAAACCAGAGCCATTCAGCGTATGCACCAGGCGTGGTTTTTTCTCGGTTTTACTGCGGCAACGAGCCTGCATACGACGTGCCTGGAAATCCCCCATGTTAGAACAGGAAGAGATCTCACGGTAGGTGTTCTGCGCAGGCAGCCACACTTCCAGATCGTAGGTTTTGCAGGAACCAAAACCGATATCACCGGTGCACAGCAGCACTTTACGATATGGCAGGTTCAGCAGTTGCAGCACTTTCTCCGCATGGCCGGTCAACTCTTCCAGCGCATTCATCGAGTCTTCCGGGCGCACGATCTGGACCATTTCGACCTTGTCGAACTGGTGCATACGGATCAGGCCACGGGTGTCACGCCCGTAAGAACCGGCTTCTGAACGGAAGCATGGCGTATGCGCGGTCATCTTCAGCGGCAGATCTTCTTCATCAAGGATCTCGTCACGCACCAGGTTGGTAACTGGCACTTCCGCAGTTGGGATCAGCGCATAGTTGCTGCTTTCTGATTCTTCTTCCAGCGGTTTGGTATGGAACAGATCTTCACCAAACTTCGGCAACTGACCAGTACCGTACAGCGTGGCATGGTTCACCAGATACGGCACGTAGGTTTCCATATAGCCGTGCTGTTCCGTGTGCAGGTCCAGCATGAACTGGGCCAACGCACGGTGCATACGAGCCATTTGGCCTTTCATCACCACAAAACGCGCACCGGTCAGTTTCACCGCAGCGGCAAAGTCCAGCCCACCGGCCATTTCGCCCAGCTCAACGTGATCGCGTACCGGGAAATCGTACTGACGCGGTTCGCCCCAGCGGCAGATTTCCAGGTTTTCGCTATCGTCTTTGCCATCCGGCACCGCGTCGTCCGGCACGTTCGGCATCACTAGCGCGTAATCACGGATCTCGTTCTGCAGCTTATCCAGTGCGGCCTTGGCAGCATCCAGCTTGTCACCCAGTTCGTTCACTTCGCGACGCAGTGGCTCGATATCTTCACCGCGCGCTTTGGCCGCGCCGATGGATTTCGATCGGGAGTTACGTTCTGCCTGCAGTGTTTCAGTTTCTACCTGCAGAACCTTACGGCGCTCTTCTTGCGAACGCAGCAGATCCAGATCGAGTTTAAAGCCTCTGCGAGCCAGTTTTACGGCGACTGCGTCTAGCTCATTACGCAGCAGATTGGGATCGAGCATGCTAATCCTGTGCTTGTTGTTATTGAAAGAGAAATTGTGTTTTATGCCGCAACGGTATAGCCGCATAAAAGAAGTGTGATACCCGCTAACCTTACCGCAACGGCAACGCTAGCGGTAGCGTTTTGTCTGGCTATTTTGATCCTGCTCAGCCAGCCATGCCAACTTTTCACCGATTTTACCTTCCAGCCCGCGCGAGGTTGGATGATAGTAGCGCGTGGTGGCCATTTCCGCCGGGAAATAGCTCTCTCCGGCCGCGTAGGCGTTGGGTTCGTCATGGGCATAGCGGTATTCTGCGCCCAGCCCCATTTCTTTCATCAGCTTGGTCGGTGCGTTACGCAGATGCTCCGGCACGTCATAGTCCGCCATCTCTTTGGCATCACGCATGGCGGCTTTAAAAGCGGTATACACGGCGTTGCTTTTGGGTGCACAGGCCAGATAAACGATCGCCTGTGCGATAGCGCGTTCCCCCTCTGCAGGGCCAACGCGGGTGAAGCAATCCCAGGCGGCAATAGCCACCTGCATTCCGCGCGGATCGGCGTTGCCAACGTCTTCAGAGGCAATGGCCAGCAGGCGGCGCGCCACATACAGCGGATCGCCACCGGCGGTAATAATACGCGCATACCAGTACAAGGCGGCATCCGGTGCCGAACCACGCACGGATTTATGCAGTGCAGAAATCAGATCGTAATAGCGATCGCCTTTGTTATCGAAGCGCGCGCTGCGTTCACCAGAGACCTCTTTGAGTAGCTCCGGGGTTAATACCCGCATGCCTTTGCCGTCGATTTCCGCCATATCGGCCATCATCTCCAGGCTGTTCAAGGCGCGGCGGGCATCGCCACCCACCAGTTCAGACAGCATGCGCTTGGTTTCCGGCGGCAGCTCGATATTCTGATCGCCAAAACCGCGCGCCTTGTCTTCCATGGCCTGATCCAGCACCTGGCCGATGTCATCCGCCGTCAGCGCTTTGAGCAGATACACCCGCGCACGGGACAGCAACGCCGAGTTCAGTTCAAAGGAAGGGTTTTCCGTAGTAGCACCGATAAAGGTAATGGTGCCGTCTTCGATATGTGGCAGGAAGGCATCCTGCTGGCTTTTATTGAAGCGGTGAACTTCATCTACAAACAGGATGGTACGGCGGCCTGCGTCCCGGTTTTGCCGGGCGCGCTCGATGGCTTCACGGATCTCCTTGATGCCGGAGGTCACCGCTGAGATGCGCTCAACATCGGCCCGGCCATAACGGCCAATCAACTCTGCCAGCGTCGTTTTCCCGGTTCCCGGCGGCCCCCACAGGATCATCGAGTGCAACTGCCCAGCCTCGATGGCGCGTGGCAACGGCTTGCCCGGGGCCAGCAAATGCTGCTGGCCAATGTATTGCGCCAGCGTAGTTGGCCGCATACGCGCGGCCAGTGGCTGGAACTCATTGTGGGAAAAATCGAGTGACATGTTGCTCACGTAGACCTCACTGGCGCTGGTCGTCCAGCGTCACCCCCTTCGGTGGGGTAAATTTGAATTTGGCAGCATCAACGCTGCTGCTCTGCTGGCTCTTCAACTGATAAGCGCTGCGTTGACCATCTTGCTCAACCGCGGCAAAGCTTTTGATGGTGCCGCTATTGGTCACGGTGATGGCAAACTGCTTCAGATTACCGCTGCTGGCCTTTGGCGTCAGTTCGAAATCATCGCCTTTCTGCTTCACGTTGTACTTTTTCCAGTCGTTAGCATCGTTACGGGTGATCAGCATAAAGGGCGTATTGCCGGTGGCGTTTTTCAGCCAGGTGGCCGTCACCTGCTCGACGAACGGGTTGTAGAACCACAGGGTCTCACCGTCCGAAACCAGCACGCTCTCATCCGGCGAGGTCATGTGCCAGTTAAACAGATTGGGGCGTTTTACCCATAATTCGCCTTCCCCTTGCTGCACCGCAGCGCCGTCACTACTGGTGACCGATTGGGAGAAGCTGGCATGGAAACTGTTTACTTTCGCCAGACGACTTTGCAAATCTTGCGCAGCATCCGCTAACACGGAAGTAGACGCGAATCCCGAAAGCAGACAACAGGCCATCAACAGTTTTTTCATTATTCCAGATACCTTATGAAATGCGTTTACCGCAAACTGGGTCAATATAACCCTGAACACCTCCACTCTACCCGAAGCGCTTGACTGTCAGCCAGAGCACTATTCCGATAAAGCAGGGGTTTACGCTTCTTTGCACAAGGGCCGCAAAGCGGCCCTTTTATTATGGTTACAGCGCCTGATGGCAATCAGTCATGCCGTGGCGGAGCCAGCACCTCACGGTTACCGTTATGCCCCTGCTCGCTGACAATGCCCTGCGCTTCCATCTGTTCGATGATACGCGCGGCGCGGTTGTAGCCGATGCGGAACTGACGCTGTACACCGGAAATCGAGGCACGGCGTTTATCCACCACAAACTCAACCGCCTGATCGAACAGCGGATCCAGCTCTTCGTCACCGTCCAGACCACCGCCTGCGCCCCCCTCACCGTCTTCACCGGCGCTGAGAATGCCCTCTTTATACTGCGGCCGCTCACGCGCTTTCCAGTCTTTAACCACGGCATGAACTTCCTGATCGCGGACAAACGCCCCGTGCACACGCACCGGTATCGAAGAGTTCGGTGCCAAATACAGCATGTCACCCATCCCCAACAAGGATTCCGCTCCGCCCTGATCGAGAATGGTGCGGGAGTCGATCTTGCTCGATACGGTAAAGGCGATACGCGTCGGGATGTTGGCCTTGATCAAACCGGTGATCACGTCCACCGAAGGACGCTGGGTTGCCAGCACCAGGTGGATCCCCGCAGCACGCGCTTTTTGTGCCAGACGGGCGATCAGTTCTTCCACCTTTTTGCCCACCGTCATGATCAGATCGGCAAATTCATCCACCATCACCACGATGTACGGCTCTTTTTCCAACACCGGCGGCGTGATATCCATGCTGTCGCTTGGCTTCCAGAACGGATCCGGGATTGGCCGCCCCATCGCCTCGGCCTGATCGACCCGCTCGTTGTAGCCCGCCAGGTTACGAACCCCCAAGGCAGACATCAACTTATAGCGGCGCTCCATCTCGGCTACGCACCAACGCAAGGCATTGGCGGCGTCTTTCATATCGGTAACCACATCGGTCAGCAGGTGTGGAATGCCTTCGTAGACCGACAGTTCCAGCATTTTCGGGTCGATCATGATAAAGCGCACTTCTTTCGGCGTGGCCTTATACAAGATGCTGAGGATCATGGCGTTGACCCCGACCGACTTACCAGAACCCGTGGTACCGGCTACCAGCAGATGCGGCATTTTAGCCAAATCGGCGACTACCGGCTGACCCGCGATATCTTTACCCAATACGATCGCTAAAGGCGATGGATTGTCGCGGAAGGCTGGGCAATCCAGCACTTCTCGCAGATACACGGTTTGTCGTTTGACGTTCGGCAATTCCAGACCAACGTAAGGTTTACCAGGGATCACTTCCACCACACGCACGGCGGAAGTTGACAATGAACGAGCCAGATCGCGCGACAGGTTGGAAATGCGCGCAGCCTTGACGCCAGGAGCCAAATCCAGTTCGAAGCGGGTAATGACCGGGCCAGGCAGAATGTCGACCACATCGGCCTTGACGCGGTAATCCGCCAGGCTGGCTTCCACCAGCCGCGCTTTCTGTTCCAGCGCAAAGGTATCAACCGGTTCGACCTCTTTCGGGGCCTCGGTCAACAGATCCAGCGTTGGCAGTGGCGTAGTCGGCTTCTGCAGCGGCATATCATTACGCATCAGGAATGGATGGATCAGGCTGTCCATCGCTGGCACTGGCGGTTGCTGCTGAACGGGTGGCTGATACGTCTGTTGCGGCTGGTAACCAGGCGCAGGGTTAGTTTGCGGACGCGGTGCCTGATAAGCGGGCACCTCAGGCTCAAACTGCCCGAACGGCACATCGTCTTCCAACTCGCTTTCCAGCTCGATGCTATCCTCAAGCTGTGGCGACAGGGTAAACAGCGGCTCGGTTGGGCCGTCATCCACCAGATCTGCCATCGGTGAGAAACTGTAGGCCTGGCGGGTATCCACCGGACGAGTCACCGGAGCCGGTTCTGGTTCAGGCTGAGGTGCTTCTACGCCATAGCGTGCCTGTTGCTGCGCGGCAAATGCCTGACCGAGTTCGGCCTCACGCTGCGCATCTTCGTCATCTTGCTGATACTCTTCTTCTTGCTGATACTCGTCGCCATAGCGCTGGCTTTGCTGTTCGGCAAAGGCCTGACGCAATGCGGCCTCTTGCAAGGCTTCATCTTCTTCCTGCGGATTGCTGACCGGCTCTGGATGTGGTTCGTCCCCGCGGTTACGCTGCTCTTGCTCCGCGATCCGCTGCGAAGGCAGCTTGATGCCGTAGGAGGCCAGCTCACGCCGGGTTGGAATACGCACCGGATTTGGCCGTGGCAGTTCCGGGCCGATGCCCTGTTTGACCTGCGAGCTCGCATCGCTGGTGGCGGTAAACGCAGGCATGAAGGTGTTGTTCACCGCGCCAGCGGTCGCTGCAGCTGCAGCTGCGGCAGTTGCCGCTGGTTTCACTACCTCTCTGGCACTGAAACCCGTTGATCCGATAACATCGTCGCTATCCCGCTGAGCCGCAGAGAAATCAAACGGTGACGGCTCTGGTTTTGGCGTAACGGGCGTCTGCCAGTCACCCAGGCGCGGCTCATGCTCCTCACGATAAGGCTCCGCTACGCGTGTCGTTCTCGGTGCCGGAGTCTCTTCGGGCAGTTCAAACGAATACAGCGGCGGCGTGTCTTGTGGCTGCGCAGGGGTTAATGGGTGCTGATTGATGGAAGCAGGCGCTGCCGGGGCCACGGTGACCGGAGCCTGAACGGCCGCTTTCGGCATTACCGGGATATCGGTAACGACCGGTGCTGGCTCGGCAAGCGGAAGATCATCATCGCTGGCGCGCAAACCACTCAATAAAGGATCGGCAGCATCCTGCGCTTCTTCTTCGGCGGTTTCGGTCACGGAAGAGGCAGAGAACAACGGATCGTCCTCATCTACTGCCATAGGAGCAGGTGCCTCATGTTGGCCACTTTCCTCGCGCTCATCGAGCACGACGTCGTCATCGTCGTGATAGCGGTCTTCACGGCGTGAACGGTTAGTCATAAAGGTAGCGGCGCCAAGCACTACACCACCAATCTTTTCCGCAATGACCAGCCATGACCAACCGGTGAACAAGGTCAGCCCCACCGCCCAAATGCCGAGCAGCGCCAAAGTGGCGCCAATGCCGTTAAACCACGGCAACATGGCATTGCTTAGCAGGCTGCCAATCACCCCGCCGGATGCAAAGTAATAGAGATCGTCAACGTTCAACGCCGCCAGGCCACACGAGGTAAGCACCAGCGCCAATGTACCGATTAAACGTAACGAGAGCCCAAAGAAATCGATGTATTCGCCCTTGTCGCGCCGACGGTAACCGGACAGGCACAACACCAGCATAATCGGTGGGATCGCATAGGCAAGGACCCCAAAGGTGAAGAACAACGTGTCGGCCAACCATGCGCCTACTCCGCCGCCCAAATTGTGGATAGGCTCATGCCAGGCAGTTTGCGACCAACTAGGATCGGAAGGATTAAAACTGACCAACGCAGCCATGAGGTAAACGGCAAAAATGGCCACCACGATCAACACAGCCTCGAGCAAACGCCGCCCACTGCTGAGTTTTTTCAGGGTAACTTCTTTATCTTCTGTGTATTCCTGGCTCAAGAAAGGCACTCCAGGTTCCTGTTGACGGATAGAGTAACGGCGCCGAGAAGCTTCCCCGGCGCCAAAACTGTATGAATAAACAGGAGTGTAACGAATTTAATCAGGTTTTGCACCTGCACCTTACCGTGTTTTGATAACCAGACGGTTACTCTGTTTGACTTCTTCCATCACGACGTAAGTACGGGTGTCATTAACCCCCGGTAAACGCAACAGAGTTTCGCCCAACAGCTTACGGTAAGCTGACATATCTGGCACACGGGTTTTCAACAGATAGTCGAAATCACCGGAAACCAGATGACACTCCTGAATTTCTTCAAGTTTTTGCACCGCAGAGTTGAATTGCTCAAACACATCCGGCGCGCCGCGGTTCAGCGTGATTTCCACGAAGACCAGCAGGGAAGCATCCAGATAATGCGGGTTAAGCAATGCGGTATACCCATGAATAAAGCCTTGACGCTCAAGACGGCGCACACGCTCCAAACAAGGGGTTGGGGATAATCCCACGCGCTTTGAAAGTTCGACGTTCGAAATACGCCCATCCTTTTGCAACTCATTAAGGATGTTGCGATCGATACGGTCGAGATCTTTACCCGGGCGTTTTTTAGTATCTACCATTATTATTGTCTCTCTTATGTTCTTCCCTGCACTTGCCACACCCTAGCCAACGTCAATGTGCAAGGATTTGTTCCAAGCGAAGACCCGATGCCTGTGTTAAGCGGTTCATTCCCCTGAGGGGAACAAGATACGTAATACCTACCAACCGCCCTTGTGCTTCGTCACTATTCGTCACTACCATCTTCCGCCGTTACCCAGCCTGTCTGTCACCTCTGGGCAACGAATTCAAATGATTTACGTTCAGAAATCCATCAACCACCGCCAGGGCAAACCCTCCCTCACCTATCGCGCCTCGGCAATATTCTGCCTGGGTGGCGAAAATGCCTGCGGTTTACGGCTGGCACGGGGTTAATTTCTTCTTCCTATGATGTTTTCGCAAATGCGCAGCGGATTGTCAAAGCAAAAGAAGCAAAATCAGTAGAACGTACCGCAAGCAAAAGTGAGCGCCTGATTTTTTGTTAGGAATTTCCCCCATTCAAAACCGGGTAGTTACCCACATAAACCCAACAAAAACCGCATTTTTAACCCATTCTGTACAAAATTATCGCTGCCGTTATCCCCGCCTACGCAAGGATAAAATATCGGCTGATAGACGCTGGTTATCAAACAAATCGGTAACAACATCCCCTGGCGCTTTTTTTACTGCCGCATTTTCCCTACAATCGGTTCCATTGTCCGCCATTGTGGGAAACGAGGTTATTCATGGGCACGGCTAAACATAGCAAATTATTGATCCTGGGCTCTGGCCCAGCTGGCTACACCGCAGCGGTTTATGCGGCGCGCGCTAACCTGAACCCGGTCTTGATCACCGGTATGGAACAAGGCGGTCAGTTGACCACCACCACCGAAGTGGAGAACTGGCCAGGCGATGCCGAAGGCTTGACCGGCCCGGCGCTGATGGAGCGCATGCGTGAGCACGCAGAAAAGTTCGACACCCAGATCGTGTTTGACCATATCAACAGCGTCGATCTGCAGAACCGTCCTTTCCGCCTGTTGGGTGATAGTGGTGAATATACTTGCGATGCCTTGATTATCGCTACTGGTGCATCGGCCCGTTATTTAGGTCTGCCATCAGAAGAAGCGTTCAAGGGCAAAGGGGTCTCCGCCTGTGCTACCTGCGATGGTTTCTTTTATCGCAACCAGAAGGTCGCCGTAGTCGGTGGTGGCAACACCGCCGTGGAAGAAGCGCTGTATCTGTCGAACATCGCCTCTGAAGTTCACCTGGTGCACCGCCGTGACACTTTCCGCAGCGAAAAGATCCTGATCAATCGCCTGATGGAAAAAGTGAAGAACGGCAACATCATCCTGCATACGGACAGCACGCTAGACGAAGTGTTGGGCGATCAGATGGGCGTCACCGGAATGCGCTTACGCAGCACCAAAGACGCTGAGCAGACCAAAGACTTAGAGCTTGCTGGCGTATTTATCGCGATCGGCCACAGCCCGAACACCGCGATCTTTGGCGGGCAGCTTGAGCTGGAAAACGGCTATATCAAGGTGCAGTCCGGGATTCACGGTAACGCGACCCAGACTTCCATCCCAGGCGTATTTGCCGCAGGTGACGTCATGGATCACATTTACCGCCAGGCAATCACGTCAGCCGGAACGGGCTGTATGGCCGCACTGGATGCCGAACGCTATCTCGACGGTATCGCGCAGGCCGAAGTTAAGTAAGCCCTCATCAGCAATGATACCGAGGCGGCCTGTTGGCCGCCTTATTTCTATCCCCCCCTGAAAGTTCAAAACAACCCCATCCGCGCTAAAAACGTGACTGTTGCCCAAGTTATGAAAGGGATATTTAGTTCACGTCTACCGAGTGAAGAGGTAACATTAGCGTTCACTTGTCTTATTTCCCGCAGAGACAAACACTTTTTTAACAGTACGTTAACCAAGCCTGCTACAACAGGCATCGGCGACGCAGACACCTGATGAAAAAAACCAGACAGCACCAGTTAACCCGTTGGCTCAAAACACAGAGTACGTTGGCGCAGCGTTGGCTGCGTTTATCCATGCTGTTAGGTCTGGCAAGCGGCATTTTGATCGTCGCCCAGGCCTGGCTGTTGGCCTCACTGCTCCATGCGCTGATTATTGAACATCAGCCCCGTGGCGAACTGGTTTCGTCGTTTATCTGGTTGGCCGCTACCTTTGCTTTGCGCGCCTTCCTGAGCTGGCTGCGTGAACGAGTCGGCTTTATCTGCGGGCAGGTCATTCGCCAGCGTATGCGTGCGCAGGTGCTGGATAAGCTGCAACAGCTTGGCCCCGCCTGGATCCAGGGCAAGCCTGCCGGGAGCTGGGCCAGCATTATCGTTGAGCAAATTGAGGATATGCAGGATTACTATTCCCGCTATCTGCCGCAAATGTATCTGGCCGTGTTTATCCCGGTGCTGATCCTGATCACCGTCTTCCCGATCAACTGGGCGGCCGGGTTTATCCTGCTGGCTACTGCCCCGTTGATCCCACTGTTTATGGCACTGGTCGGTATGGGGGCGGCAGATGCCAACCGCCGTAACTTTATTGCGCTGGCCCGGCTCAGCGGCAATTTCCTCGATCGCCTGCGCGGCCTGGATACCCTGCGTCTGTTTAATCGCGGCCAGGCGGAAACCGATCACATTGCCAAATCCTCGGAAGATTTCCGCCAGCGCACCATGGAAGTGCTGCGCCTGGCCTTCCTCTCCTCCGCCGTGCTGGAGTTCTTCGCCTCGATTTCCATCGCCGTGGTGGCAGTCTATTTTGGCTTCTCCTACCTCGGTGAACTGGACTTTGGCAGCTACGGCACTGGTGTAACGCTGTTTGCCGGTTTTCTGGTGCTGATCCTGGCACCGGAGTTTTTCCAACCGCTGCGCGATCTGGGTGCCTTTTACCATGCCAAAGCCCAGGCCGTGGGCGCCGCCGAAGCGCTGGAAACCTTCCTGGCCGCCGAGGGGGAGCAGGTTGGCAATGGCTCCCTAATGCTAAATAGCGAAGAACCACTGGCCGTACAGGCACAGCAGTTGGAAATCCTCTCGCCCAATGGCGTAGTGCTTGCGGGGCCGCTTGATTTTACCTTACCTGCCAACCAGCGCATTGCCTTGGTCGGGCTTAGCGGTGCAGGGAAAAGTTCGTTGTTGAATCTGTTATTGGGCTTCCTGCCCTATCGGGGCTCCTTGCTGATCAATGGCATCGAACTGCGCGAGCTGGCTGCGGTTAACTGGCGTCAGCAACTGGGCTGGGTGGGGCAAAACCCCCATCTGCCAGCTCAAACGTTACGGGACAATATCCTGCTCGGCCACCCACAGGCCAGCGAGACTCAATTGCAACAGGCCGTCGAGCAGGCTTACGTCAGTGAATTCCTGCCCCACCTGCCAAAAGGGTTGGCTACCGATCTGGGCGACGGTGCTGCCCGCCTTTCCGTTGGGCAAGCTCAGCGTGTGGCCGTAGCGCGAGCGCTGCTCAGCCCCCGCCGTTTGCTGTTACTGGATGAACCTGCGGCCAGCCTGGACGCCCACAGCGAACGTTTGGTGATGCAGGCGCTGAATGCAGCCTCCCATCAGCAGACCACGCTGTTGGTCACGCACCAGTTGGAAGATACCGAAGATTATGACCAGATCTGGGTGATGGACAGCGGCAAAATCGTGCAGCAGGGCAATTACGCCACGCTCAGCACCCAGCCCGGTCTGTTTGCCAAACTGATTGCACACCGCAGCGGGGAGCTATAATCATGCGCGTTTTGCTGCCATTCCTGGCGTTGTATCGCCGCCACACGTTTCTGATTTTACTGGGTATCGTGCTGGCCATCGTCACCCTGCTGGCCAGTATCGGCCTGCTGGCGCTGTCCGGCTGGTTCCTGGCCGCCTCTTCGCTGGCCGGGCTGGCGGGATTGTATACCTTCAACTACATGCTACCGGCTGCTGGCGTACGGGGTGCGGCAATCTTCCGTACCGCCGGACGTTATGCAGAACGGGTCGTCAGCCATGACGCCACTTTCCGTGTGTTGTCCCATCTGCGGGTATTTACCTTCCGCAAGATCCTGCCGCTGTCACCGGGGGGTATTGCCCGCTTCCGTCAGGCTGAGCTTCTCAACCGCCTGGTTGCCGACGTCGATACGCTCGATCACCTCTACCTACGCGTTATTTCGCCGATGGTCAGCGCTGCGGTGGTGATTGTGGTGGTCACCTTCGGCCTCAGTTGGCTGGATGTTCCGTTAGCCCTGACGCTGGGCGGAATTTTGTTATTGCTGTTGTTGGCCGTTCCGCCGGTCTTCTATCGCGCAGGCAAGCCTATTGGGGAAGAGTTGACCCTGTTACGCAGCCAGTACCGCACCGACCTGACCGCGTGGCTCCAGGGGCAGGCCGAACTGGTGGTGTTTGGCGCGCTGGACGGTTTCCGGCATAAGCTCAACGCGACCGAACAACGCTGGCAGAGCCGCCAATGGCAACAGGCTTCGCTAGGGGGGATTGCTCAGGCGCTGATGATCCTGGCAAGTGGCCTCACCGTCACGCTATTGATGTGGCTTGCCGCTGCGGGGATCGGTGGCGATACCCAACCCGGGGCCCTGATTGCCTTGTTTGCCTTTGCCGCCCTGGCCTCTTTTGAAGCCATGATGCCCGTCGCCGCCGCGTTCCAACATCTGGGCCAGGTGATCGCTTCGGCAACCCGGGTCAAGCAGATCATCGATCAGCAACCGGAAGTCACCTTCCCTGCCAGCGGTCCAGCCTCACAACCGGGCGCAGAGCTGCAACTGAGCGAGGTGTCCTTCACCTATCCCGACCAACCGCTGCCGGTGTTGAACAACGTGACGCTGAACATCGCCGCTGGTGAGCACATCGCGCTGTTGGGCCGTACCGGCTGTGGTAAATCGACCCTATTGCAATTACTGACCCGCGCCTGGAATGCTGACAGCGGCCAAATCCTGCTCAACGACCAACCATTGGCTAGCTATGATGAAGCTACGCTGCGCGCCATGACTACGGTAGTGAGCCAACGGGTACATATCTTCAGCAGTACCCTGCGTGAAAACTTGCGTATCGCCGCACCTGCGGCCAGCGATGAGGACTTAAACCTCGCACTGCAACAAGTCGGTCTGGATAAGCTGCTGGAAAATGAGGGGCTGAATGCCTGGCTGGGTGAAGGTGGCCGCCAGCTTTCCGGTGGTGAGCAACGCCGTCTGGGCATTGCCCGAGCCCTGCTGCATCGAGCCCCGCTATTACTGCTGGATGAGCCAACCGAAGGGCTGGATGCCGAGACTGAGCAACAGATCCTGGCCCTGCTGCGTCAGCATTGCCGCGGCAAGACGTTAATTCTGGTGACTCACAGACTCTATGGGCTGGAGCATTTCGATCGCATCTGTGTGATGGATGGCGGCAGTATCGTGGAACAAGGTAGCCACGCAGCGCTGATGCGCCAGCCTGGCCGTTACGCCCAATTCCGCCAACGTATCAGTAATGTATCGCTGTAAAACCGCCTGTAGGCGACGCTAAGAGGTTTTATGCGCATTGTTAAGCTGTCATCGCAGTCTGTAGCGTTTCCCTCACCAGAGGCCGCCCTGCACGATCCTAACGGACTGCTGGCCATCGGTGGCGATTTGACACCTGTGCGGTTGCTGGCAGCCTATGAGCGCGGGATCTTCCCCTGGTATTCGCCTGGGGAGGCCATCCTCTGGTGGTCTCCGGATCCACGGGCGGTGCTGTTCCCAACGGAATACCATGTCAGCCGCAGCTTCAAGCGATTCCTGCGCAACCCGCCGTTCCGCATTACCCTCAATCACGATTTTGCCGCCGTGATCGCCGCATGCTCATACCGCCCCGATGAAGGCACCTGGATCGGCGAGGAGGTGCAGCAAGCCTATTTACAATTGCATCGCCTTGGTCACGCCCATTCCGTTGAGGTGTGGCAGGGAGAAGAGCTGGTCGGCGGCCTGTACGGTGTCGCCCAGGGAGCGCTGTTCTGCGGTGAATCAATGTTTAGCCGCACCACCAACGCATCAAAGTGTGCTTTATGGGCGTTTTGCCGCCATTTTGCCGGTTATGGAGGAGAATTGGTTGACTGTCAGGTGCTTAACGCTCACACTGCCCGGCTTGGAGCGAGAGAAATTCCCCGCCGCCAATTTTTGCAGCAGTTGAGCAACCTTCAGCGCAGGGTGTTAGCGCCGGAATGCTGGACAGCGCAAGTCATACCCCCACAGCTGGTTGAACTGCCCTCCCAAACTGACTAATTTTGTGGAATCGGTGCATTGTTCACCGACACTCCTTTACATAATGTGGGTTTTTCGGCATTATCTTGCCGGTTAAAAACTAAGGTAGTTACACCTAGAGGATTCGATGGCCAAAGAAGACAATATTGAAATGCAGGGCACCGTTCTTGATACGCTGCCGAACACCATGTTCCGTGTTGAATTGGAAAACGGGCACGTGGTTACCGCTCATATCTCCGGTAAAATGCGCAAAAACTATATCCGCATCCTGACGGGTGACAAAGTCACTGTAGAGCTGACCCCGTACGACCTGAGCAAAGGCCGCATTGTCTTCCGTAGCCGTTAATCGGCTCACCCGTCGCCAACCATTGGCGACACCGAGGATGTGATCCCTCAAAAGAGCCCTTTCCGTTTACCGCCGCAGCAACGTTCTCCACCGAGTTGTATTGGCGCAGGTAAACTGAGAGGGCTCACTCATTTTATAAGGGCGACATATTCCGTTCGACCGCTACGCCCTTTTAACGGCATACGGCGCCCTCACAGCAGTCCGTGAAATTCACGTATAAAAAAAGCGATGCCAAGGCATCGCTTTTTCGTTACCTGCCTACCGCTTAGTGCACCGCACCTTCATCCGCTTTACGCTTCTGGGCGCTGAGGAAGTGGTAAGTCAGCTGTTTCTTGTCTGCATCCAGCTCGACTTTCACCGAGCCGCCGTCAACCAGAGAACCAAACAGCAGTTCGTTGGCCAGCGGTTTTTTCAGGCTTTCCTGCATCACACGCGCCATTGGACGAGCGCCCATCGCACGGTCATAGCCTTTCACAGACAGCCAGTCACGCGCTTCGTCGCTCACTTCCATCGACACGCCCTTCGCATCCAGCTGTGCCTGCAGTTCGACGATAAACTTGTCGACCACCTGCTGGATCACCGCAGGAGACAGATGGTTGAACCAGATGACGTTGTCCAGACGGTTACGGAATTCTGGCGTAAACACCTTCTTGATCTCGTCCATCGCGTCGATGCTGTTGTCCTGTTCGATCAGGCCAATCGATTTGCGTTCGGTTTCACGTACCCCGGCGTTGGTGGTCATCACCAGGATCACGTTACGGAAGTCTGCTTTACGGCCGTTGTTATCGGTCAGCGTCCCGTTGTCCATCACCTGCAACAGCAGGTTGAACACGTCCGGGTGCGCTTTCTCGATTTCATCCAGCAGGACCACCGCGTGCGGATGTTTGATCACCGCATCGGTCAGCAGGCCGCCCTGATCGTAACCGACGTAGCCCGGAGGCGCACCAATCAGACGGCTGACGGTATGACGTTCCATATATTCGGACATATCAAACCGCAGCAATTCGATATCCAGCGCCTTCGCCAGCTGCACGGTAACCTCGGTTTTCCCTACCCCGGTCGGCCCGGCGAACAGGAAGGAACCCACCGGCTTGCGATCCTGGCCCAGACCGGCACGGCTCATCTTGATCGCTTCGGTCAGCGCCTCAATGGCCGGATCCTGGCCAAACACCAGCATTTTCAGGCGGTCGCTCAGGCTTCTCAGCACGTCGCGATCGCTGGCGGAGACGGTTTTTTCCGGGATACGCGCAATGCGTGCGACCACGGATTCGATATCCGCCACGTTGACCGTTTTCTTACGCTTGTTCACCGGCAGCAACCGGCTACGCGCACCAGCCTCATCGATCACATCGATCGCCTTGTCCGGCAGATGGCGGTCGTTGATGTATTTCACCGACAGTTCTACCGCAGCACGTACCGCTTTAGCGGTGTAACGCACGTCATGGTGCGCTTCGTACTTGGTTTTCAGACCGTTGATGATCTGAATGGTCTCTTCCGGCGTCGGCTCGGTAATGTCTATTTTCTGGAAGCGACGCGCCAGCGCACGGTCTTTTTCGAAAATATTACTGAACTCCTGATAGGTGGTGGAGCCAATCACCCGGATCTTGCCGCTCGACAGCAGCGGTTTGATCAGGTTGGCGGCATCCACTTGCCCACCGGAAGCCGCACCGGCACCGATGATGGTGTGAATTTCGTCGATAAACAGGATGCTGTTCTTATCCTGCTCCAGCTGTTTGAGCAGCGCCTTGAAGCGCTTCTCAAAGTCGCCACGGTATTTGGTGCCTGCCAGCAATGAACCGATGTCCAGCGAGTAGAGCGTGCAGTCTGCCATCACCTCTGGCACGTCGCCCTGCACGATCCGCCAAGCCAGCCCTTCGGCAATGGCGGTTTTACCTACGCCGGATTCGCCCACCAGCAGCGGGTTGTTTTTACGGCGGCGGCACAGCACCTGAATGGCGCGCTCCAGTTCACGGTCACGGCCAATCAGCGGATCGATACCGCCGACGCGGGCCAGTTGGTTGAGGTTGGTGGTGAAGTTTTCCATACGGTCTTCCCCTCCAGGCTGCTCTTCGTTTACCGGGTTTTCCGCATTAGGTGCCTGGCCCGGCTCATCTTTACGTGTACCATGTGAAATGAAGTTCACCACGTCCAGACGGCTGACGTCGTGTTTACGCAGCAGGTATGCCGCCTGGGACTCCTGTTCGCTGAAGATCGCCACCAACACGTTGGCACCGCTCACTTCGCTCCGGCCGGAGGACTGCACGTGGAATACCGCACGCTGCAGTACACGCTGGAAGCTGAGCGTCGGCTGGGTGTCGCGCTCCTCTTCGCTGGTGGGCAGCGTTGGTGTGGTTTGTTCGATAAAGGCTTCCAGCTCCTGGCGTAACGCGGCCAGATCCACCGTACAAGCCTCGAGCGCTTCGCGCGCGGCAGGGTTGCTGAGTAACGCCAGCAACAGGTGCTCCACGGTCATAAACTCATGTCTGTGCTCGCGCGCTCTGGCGAAAGCCATGTTGAGACTGAGTTCCAATTCTTGATTGAGCATAGGCACCTCCCCAATAGATTGCCTTTTCAGGCTTTTTCCAGCGTACAGAGCAACGGATGCTCATTCTCCCTTGCGTAACGGTTCACATGGACCACCTTGGTTTCCGCAACCTCGGCGGTGAAAACACCGCAGATCGCCTTGCCTTGATAGTGGACCGTGAGCATCAGTTGCGTTGCACGTTCAATATCATAAGAAAAGAACTTTTGCAGAACGTCAATCACAAATTCCATCGGTGTGTAATCGTCGTTGTTAAGTATAACTTTATACATTGACGGCGGTTTTACCGCATCGATTTGTTTTTCCTCGGCCAAGTGTTCAATATTTAGCCAATCGTTGCTATTGCCCATTGCTGCTCATCTTCTCTGCCATGCCTCAGTATATGGGGCCATGTTCGGGTTATTCAAACGGGAGTATCAAGACTATTTTACCATCTTCGCGGTTAACGTGCCGCAGCACAACGCGATTAATCGCCCCTATCGCAGCCACAATTTGTTACCAAACCATATCAATAGCGTTAACTACTTCAAACTTTAGTGAACTGCCCGACACGGGCATTGGCCGATCCCTTGACGTGTTGATCATTTGCTCTAGAGTGTAATTTTGTGAGTTGTTGGTCTTTTGACCAGTTGGAACTCACCTGGATCAGTTATTCATCTCATTTTAAAAATAGCATTGCGAGGGATGTAGCAGCATGGAGACGGGTACTGTTAAATGGTTCAATAACGCCAAAGGGTTCGGCTTTATCTGCCCGGAAGGCGGCGGTGAAGATATCTTCGCGCATTATTCAACAATTAAAATGGATGGCTACCGAACGTTGAAAGCGGGCCAGCAGGTCAGGTTCGACGTACATCAAGGGCCGAAAGGAAACCACGCGAGCCTGATTATGCCGCTGGAAAGCGAGGCAATGGCCTAAACGCGCCCCTTCAGCCACTTCTGCACTGCCAACTCAAAATGCCAGCCGCCGTACGACTGGCATTTTATTTTTGCTGTTACTCACGCGCCAAGGCGTCAATCGGATTCAACCGCGCAGCGCTACGTGCTGGCAGATAGCCGAACACCACGCCTATACCGGTGGAACACAAGAACGCACTCAGCAAGGCCACCGGCGGGAAGCTGATCTGCCAGCCCGGCATCGCCAATTGCACCAACAGGCCAATCGCGAACGACAGCGCTATCCCCAACGCGCCCCCCACCAGGCAGACCAGCACCGCCTCGATCAGGAACTGTTGCAGGACATCGCCAGAGCGCGCGCCCACCGCCATGCGAATGCCGATTTCACGCGTTCTTTCCGTTACCGAGACCAGCATGATATTCATCACTCCAATCCCGCCCACCACCAGCGAAATCACCGCCACCAGGGTCAGGAACAGTTGCAGCGTACGGGTGGTTTTCTCCGCGGTTTGCACCAGGCTGTCCATGTTGTAGGTGAAGAAGTCTTTCTTGCCGTGGCGCAACGTCAGCAACCGCGTCAACTGCTGTTCCGCTTCCTGGCTGTTATAGCCTTCACGGATACGCACGGTGATCGAGTCAAAATAGTCGTTGCCCATCAGGCGATTGGCCATCGTGCTATAGGGCACCCATACGCTAAGCGCCTTGCTGCTGCCGAACATCGACTGTTTTTCCTGCGCCACACCCACTACCGTGGCTGGCATATTGCCGATCAGGATCACCTCACCCACCACGTTTTTTTTATGCGGGAACAGCCGCCGCTGGGTATTGGCGTCGATCACCACCACCTGTGCCTGAGATTGCACCTGTTGGGCATCGATACCAACCCCCTGAGAAAGCGCCATGCCGTATACTCGAAAATATTGTTCACTGACGCCCGCGACGTTGGCGGCCACATCAATATTGCCAAACCGTAGTCGCATGCTGCTGCTGATATTCGGCGAAAGCGCACTGACATAGGGCTGTTCACGCAACGCGCCTAGATCGCCATATTTCAACGCCTGGCGGAAGCTGGGATCATCGTCTCCAAAGTCTTTGCCGGGATAGATGTCTACGGTGTTGGTGCCGATGGATTTGATGTCTGCCAGGATCATCTGCTTGGCGGCGTCGCCGATCACCAGGATCGAGACCACCGAGGCAATGCCGATGATGATCCCCAACATGGTTAACGCCGTGCGCATCTTGTTGGCTGCCATAGCACGCCAAGCCATCACCAACGCCTCACGGAAACGACCCGCTACCTGCTGCCAGGAAGGCGCTGGCGTGGCCATATCCAGCATTTTGGCCTGCGGGTTACCCTGCGCCTGTGGCCGAGAATCGGCGATGATTTCACCGTCCCGGATCTCGATAATCCGCTCTGCCTGTTGTGCTACCGCTGGATCGTGCGTGACGATAATCACCGTGTGCCCCTGCTCGCGCAGTTGCTTGAGGATCGTCATCACCTCTTCACCGGAATGGCTGTCAAGCGCACCGGTTGGTTCATCCGCCAGGATCACCTGGCCACCGTTCATCAAAGCCCGCGCAATACTGACGCGCTGCTGCTGCCCCCCAGAAAGCTGGCTTGGCCGGTAGTTGATACGTTCCCCCAGCCCCAGACGTTGCAACAAAGCCGCCGCCCTTTCGCGCCGTGCTGCCTTGCCCAGCCCGGCATAAACCGCAGGCACCTCCACGTTATGCGCCGCACTCAGATGGGGTAGCAGATGGTAGCGCTGGAAGATAAAGCCAAAATGCTCGCGCCGCAGTTGGGCCAGCGCATCGCCATCAAGCGTTGCCACATCCTGCCCGGCCACGCGGTAAGTCCCGGCGCTGGGCTTGTCCAGGCAGCCGAGAATGTTCATCAGCGTCGATTTACCGGAGCCGGAAGCCCCCATAATCGCCACCATCTCACCGGCATCAATGCGCAGACTGACATTTTTCAGCACGTCTATGGTCTGATCGCCGGAGAGGTAGCTGCGCCGGATATCACTCAGTTCTAACAGTGCCGTCATCAGCTGGCCTCCGCGCCGCCGCGGCTGACAATCACTTCTTCACCGGCCTGCAACCCGCTGACAATTTGCACATCCACGTTGTTGCGAATGCCGATCGTGACTTCCCGCTTCTCTTCCTTGCCCTGTTTCAGCACCGAAATGTGGTAACGGTTATCGGCGATCTGATCCCCCAATGCCGCCAGCGGGATCACCAGCGCATCGCTGACGCCAGCCAGCTGAATATGCACCTGCGCGGTCATTTGCAGACGCAGCAAGCCCTGTGGGTTTGGCACTTCGAAACGCGCGTAATAGAAAATGGCGTTGTTGACCTTCTCTGGCGTGGGCTGAATGTCTTTCAGCGCGCCGTCAAAACGTTTGCTCGGATCCCCCAGCACGGTAAACCAGGCTTTCAGCCCCGGTTTGAGGTGGATCACGTCCGCCTCGGAAACCTGGGCCTTCACCAGCATGGTACTCATGTCTGCCAACGTCAGAATGTTGGGCGCTTGCTGCGCGGCGATCACCGTCTGGCCCTGCAAGGTGGTGATCTGTACCACATCGCCGTCCATCGGCGCTTCAATACGGGTATAGGCCAGATTGATCTTGGCGGTATCCAGGCTGGCCTGATTTTTGGCAATCTCCGCTCTGGTGGTCGCAACCTGCGCCTTTTTCACCGCCAGATTGGTGGCGAATTGATCCAGATCCTGGCGCGATACCGCCTGCACCTTGGCCAGTTCGCGGTTACGCTGCAAGGTGACCTCCGCCAGTTGCTGCTCTGCCAAAGCCTGTTGCAGCTGGGCTTGCAGTTGCTGCAGCGTCGCTTCGCTTTCGCGAATGCTGTTTTGCGCCTGCTGGGGATCGATAATGCCGAGCAGTTGGCCTTTTTGCACCTTATCGCCAATCTCGACCTTCAGGCTCTCCAACTGTCCGCTGACCTGAGCCCCCACATCAACCTTACGCACCGCGTCCAGTTGGCCGGTTGCCAATACGCTTTGCTCAAGATCGCGTTTAACGACCTTGACGGTTTTAAACTCCACCGGGGCCGGATGGCTAAAGTGCCAATAAGCCACAGCGGCAAGCACCACCAGAACGGCACACACCAGCAACCCGCGTTTCTTACTTTTGAATAACCACGTCAATGTTTGTTCCTACCTATTTCCTGTCATTCTCAGGCTGCCAACCATGGCAACCCAAGTAAATTAGCATGTTGCGTTTCCGATAACTAAACCCAGGCTCAACGTATTTCGAGCAACGCAGTTTTGCCATGCCGTATTGAACTCCTGTTTAGTGAAACCTTGATGAAATAGTCATTTAGACACAAACCAGGATTTCATCATGTCTCAGCTCAGCTATCCACTCATATCGGCCAAACCGGCCAGCCAACTGATGACGGCACTGATCAACGGCGAGAAAGTGCCCAGCAATGCCTGGAAAAAAACGTCATTCCGCCTTAAGTTTCTTGGCCGTTCGCTGCTCTGCTGGCCCACGACTCGCAGCCTGCTTAATACGCTGGCTGCCAACCCTCTGTTGGATGAGATTTTAAACGCACAGCCCAATCTGCCTTGCAAACTGCATCGCCCCTATCTGGCGAACAACATGAGCCGCATCGACCGTCTGTTTGCCCTACGCGATCACTACGATCTGCTCGCCCAACGCATGCCGCTGAAGATGCACCTCGGCCAACTGGGTAGCAATCCCTTTACCTTAAGCCGCGCACAAGACAAAAATGGCGAGCACATCTGCCTGCAACTGGCCTCTCTGGACCATTTGAATAAAGAGGGTGAAACAACCCTGCTGTTGCGCAATTGCCAAGGGATCATGCTGGCTGAAATGACCTTCACCTTGATGATTTACCAGCAACAACCCACGTTATTTATCGGCGGTATGCAAGGCGCCAATTCCACGGTGCCGCACGCTGAGATCCAGAATACGACCAAAGCCTGCCACGGCCTGTTTCCAAAACGCCTGGTGTTGGAAGGCATTTGCCACCTGGCCCAACAGTTGGGTATCCGGCAGTTGATCGCGGTAGGCAACACCACCCATATTTACCAAAACTGGCGCTACCACCACAAAAAGAAAAGCCAGTTGCATGCTGATTACGATCAGTTCTGGCTTTCCATGGGCGGCAAGCAACTCGATAACGGCTATTTCCTGTTACCCGAGCGCATTGGCCGCAAGCCGATGGAAACCATCGCCAGCAAAAAACGCGCGGAATATCGCCGCCGTTACCAGTTACTGGATGAGCTCCAACAGGGGATCAGCAAACACTTTTCTTAATCCGCCCGGCCCCGCGCCAGCCACATCACGCGGGAGAACATTTTCTTCAACAACGGTGGCACCGAGTCGGTGCCCCACGCCCCGGCCTGCATGGCCACCTCAATCGCCAGATCGGGTTTTGAAGTGTGATGCACCGCCTTGAGGATCACCTTACGCACCGGCATCTGTACCTTTAGCGGTACCGAAGCCACCCGGTGATAGACCGAGCTGAATCCCTCCCGATACATGAAATGCTCCATATCCGGCGCAGGTAGCACGGTTAAACGATCGCGCTCGTTATCTTCGTGATTATCCAGCATGCTGCGTACGGCATTGGCATATTTCTTCCCCGCTTCGTCACCATCTACCAGGGCGTGCCATTGAATGCCCATGCGCCGCGCAAACTTCAGCAAGGGTTTCAGCCCACATTGGGCAAACTCGATCACCCTCACGCCTTCGGACTCGAAACGATAGCCACACTGGCGCGCCAGTTCGTTGAGCAGCCAGACCTCGGTTTCCCCTTCCACCAGCAGCCAGCAACGGGCAAACAGCGAGGACGGCCGGTTAAAGCGAATATGGAACGCAATGCGCCGCCCGTCCTCCGCACTTAGCCCCTTTGGCCCAAGGCGATAGGTAGCAACCCGGGCCGATTCGCGCACCAAGCGGCAAATATGCTCCACCGGCACTAGCGACACCAGTTCGCTGGAGTTGGTGGTGGTAATACGCTGCAACGGCATCTGGTTGAGCAATCCCCAGGCTACCGACAGCATGATGGGATGCAGGCGCGTTTCCGGGTCTTCAACCAGTAATAATGGCCGGGCATGGGGATCGAGTTTTACGTTGCCCTTGGCCTGCAGCAACGTAGAAAACATCCCCAACAGGATCAATCGCATGCTGCGGCTGTTAGGTTCTGCAATCATGCGGTTGATGCTGTCCAACGAACGCCACGCCTGCTGTTCCGGCGGCTGACGATGGCGGCGAGGCCCGGCAACCTGCGAACCTTGCTCGGCAAAATAGTGTTCAAGCAACTGCTGCATCGCCGCTAGCCCCTGCCGCAGTTCGGAGTTCGTCAACTTTTGCGGGTTACGCACCAGTTCACGCGTCAGTTGATCCAACTGCTGTGCCAGGGCTTCGTTATCGGCAGGGAGGCGATCGCTGAGTGAGCTGGGCCGCAGACGGCGGATAAAACGTGCATCACGCAGCCGCAGCACCGGATGAATACGGATCAGGGCGTGTACCAGTTGATCGATATGGTGCAAGTGCAAGGCGTTGCCATCGGCATCAAGAAAACGCCGCCAGGTGCATACCGTGCCATCATCGTCTAGTTCTCCTTCGCAGCAATAGTGAATGCGGCCCAGGTTATCTTCCCCCTTCGACCACAGCGGCGAAAGATGGCGATAGCGCGGCAGATGCGCATGGCCGGTATCCTTTTCACAAAAGGTGAAGATGATCTGCAAATGACGATCTTTGGCCGCCTCGTCGCCAGGTGGGAAGTAGAAATCTTTGGCTTCAAAACGATACAGCGTCTGTTCGGGGGCCAGTAAAAAGGTCATGGCATCCAGCAGGCTGGACTTGCCCCAGGCATTTTCCCCGAGTAGCACGGTATTATCATCCAGCGTCAGTGAAAGCCGGTTGATACCGCGGAATCCTACAATCTCAATACGCTCCAGGTACATCTGCTGACTCCTTTATTCGCCTGATACCTTGAGGATGAGCAATAAAGCCATTACAGGTCAAGCAGACATTGCTACAGCGTGCTGCAAACCACGTAAATACGCGACTTTACTCCTTAGCCCATTTTGGTTAGCGTGTTAGGTTTGCCGCACTTCCTCCAGATTAAAGGACGCTTGTTTCACATGTACTCAGGACTGCTGATTATTTTGATACCGCTGATTGTCGGTTATCTTGTCCCCTTGCGTAGCGTCACCCTGATCCGGGCCATTAACCGCCTGCTGAGCTGGATGGTGTATGTGATCCTGTTCATTATGGGGATCAGCCTGGCATTCCTGGAAAACCTCAGCAGCAACCTGATGCTGATCTTTCAGTACACCCTGGTGTTTTTTCTGTGCATTTTCTGCGCCAATCTCCTGTGGTTATCTTTGTTTGAACGCCGCCGCCCTTGGCACAGTACTCACAAGCAAGAAACGTTGCCCTCACGCCTGCATATGGCATTGGAATCCCTGAAGCTCTGTGGAGTGGTGGTGGGGGGCTTTGCCTTGGGCCTCACCCAGTGGCACTGGCTGCAATTTGCGGGTCAAGGCAGTGAATACGCCCTGCTGTTTCTGCTGCTTCTAGTGGGGGCACAGTTACGCAACAGTGGGATGACGCTGCGCCAGATTGCCCTCAATCGCCGTGGCATGATGGTCGCCCTGGTGGTGGCGGTCAGTTCGCTGGCGGGTGGTGCAGTGGCCGCACTGCTGTTGGGTTTGCCGCTGAAAGCCGGTTTGGCGATGGCTTCGGGGTTTGGCTGGTACTCCCTTTCCGGCATCCTGATCACCGACGCCTATGGCCCGGTAATGGGCAGCGCCGCCTTCTTCAACGATCTGGCCCGTGAGCTGGTGGCAATAATGCTGCTCCCTACGCTGGTGCGTCGTAGCCGCTCCTCTGCATTGGGTTTATGTGGTGCCACTTCGATGGATTTCACACTGCCGGTTCTGCAACGCAGCGGCGGGATAGAAATGGTGCCTCCCGCCATCGTGCACGGATTCTTGCTGAGCCTGTTGGCTCCGGTATTAATCGCCCTGTTCTCCTGACGCCTACGGGCGCGGCCCGCCGCGCCTGTTAGTCAAAGCGTAATAATTCCCATCCGCACGCCAACTTGTTCTAAATCAAACTTTGTTAAAGTTGTATCACAAAAGCCTTTTTAAGGTTGCACCGTCGATCTATGCTTCAAAACAAGCATTATAAATGCAACTTTAAAAAAGGAAGCGATTATGTTCTGTGTGCAATGTGAACAAACCATCCGGACACCGGCAGGTAACGGCTGCTCCTACGCTCAAGGGATGTGCGGCAAAACGGCAGAAACCTCCGACCTGCAGGATCTGTTGATAGCGGCGCTGCAAGGGCTCTCTGCCTGGGCCTTGCAGGCGCGCGCGTTGGGCATTATCGATCATGATGTCGACAGTTTCTCCCCACGCGCCTTCTTCTCTACGCTGACCAACGTTAACTTCGATTCCGAACGCATTATCGGCTATGCACGTGACACCATTGCCCTGCGTGACTCGCTGGCGGTTCGCTGCCGCCTGCTCGATGCCAATGTGCAGGTCGATCACCCACTGGCCCAGTTGCAACTGGCCGGCAACGATATGCCTGCGCTGTTGCAACAGGCTGCGCAGTTTGCCCTCAATAAAGATAAAGCCGAGGTAGGCGACGATATCCACGGCCTGCGGATGCTGTGCCTGTACGGCCTGAAAGGGGCCGCCGCCTATATGGAACATGCCCATGTGCTGGGCCAGTTCGACAACCAGATCTATGCTGATTACCACGCGTTTATGGCCTGGCTGGGCACCCAACCGAGCGATTTGGACACCCTGCTGAACAACTCGATGGCCATCGGCAAAATGAACTTCAGCGTGATGGCTATTCTGGATCGCGGCGAAACCAGTGCCTTTGGCGACCCACAGCCGACCACGGTCAACGTGCGCCCGGTGGCGGGCAAGGCGATCCTGATCTCCGGACACGACCTGAAAGATCTGCGCTTGCTGCTGGAACAGACCGCAGGCACCGGCGTCAACGTGTATACCCACGGCGAAATGTTACCGGCCCATGGCTATCCAGAGCTGAAAAAATTCCCACACCTGGTGGGTAACTACGGTAGCGGCTGGCAAAATCAGCAGACCGAATTTGCCAAATTCCCGGGTTCGATCGTCATGACCTCCAACTGCATTATCGATCCGAACGTCGGCAACTATGGCGATCGCATCTGGACGCGTAGCATCGTTGGCTGGCCTGGTGTCAACCATCTGGAAGGGGATGATTTCAGCACCGTGATCGCTCAAGCTCAACAGTTGGCTGGCTTCCCTTACAGCGAAATCGAACAACTGATCACCGTCGGTTTTGGCCGCCAGGTACTGCTCAGCGCCGCCGATACCGTGGTTGATCTGGTAGTACAGAAAAAACTGCGCCACGTATTTCTGGTGGGTGGCTGTGACGGCAGCCGCGACGAACGCAGCTATTTCACCGATTTTGCCCGCAGCGTGCCGCAAGATTGCCTGATCATGACGCTGGGGTGCGGTAAATACCGCTTCAACAAGCTGGACTTCGGCACGCTGGAAGGGCTACCGCGCCTGCTGGACGTCGGCCAATGTAACGATGCCTATTCCGCCGTAATGCTGGCAGTCAAACTCGCCGAGAAAGTCGGTGGCACGGTCAACGACCTGCCGCTCAGCCTGGTGCTGTCCTGGTTCGAGCAGAAAGCGATCGTCATTCTGCTGACGCTGCTGTCGCTAGGGGTGAAAAATATCGTCACCGGCCCAAGCGCCCCGGCGTTCCTGACCGACAATCTGTTGGCGGTGCTGAATGAAAAATTCGGCCTGCGTTCGGTCACCACCGTAGAGCAGGATATGCAAACCCTTCTCGGCTAAGGCCGTTGTTCCGGGGCTGCCCATCGCGGCGGCCCCGTTTGTTGTGAGGTGCCCTATGAGCCAACCCAGCCCACTTTGCCCCAACCCGATGCAGGTGCACTCCCTGCAACAGGAAACCGCCGACGTCTGGACGCTGAACCTGATCAATAACGACTTTTATCCTTATCAGCCCGGTCAGTTTGCATTGATCAGCATCCGCGACAGTGAAGATACGCTGCGCGCCTATACCCTCTCCTCTTCACCCGGCCTGAGTCCTTTTATCAGCATCAGCGTGCGTTGCCTGGCGGATGGCCTCGGCTCACGCTGGCTGACGCAAGAGGTCAAACCTGGCCAAACACTTTGGTTATCAGACGCCCAGGGAGAATTCAGCTGCGTGCAACACCCCAGCGATAGTTACCTGATGCTGGCTGCCGGCTGTGGCGTCACACCGATCATGTCTATGTGCCGCTGGCTGGTGGTGAACAAACCGCAATGCGATATCCGAGTGATCTTTAACGTCCGCACCCCTGCCGATGTGATTTTTGCCGAACAGTGGCAACGGCTATGTTCTGCCCATCCACAATTGCAACTGACATTGATGGCAGAGCAGGATGCACAACCCGGCTTCCTGTCTGGCCGCATCAATGAGCAAGTGTTGCAACAGGCCGCGCCGGATATTACCTCACGTACCGTCATGACCTGCGGCCCGGCCCCTTACATGCAACAGGTTGAGCAGCTTTGCCTGGGGCTAGGCGTCCCCGCTGCCAACTTCCATCAGGAACAGTTCCACACCTCGGCGGAGCCGGATGATGGGAAAAGCGAACAGTTAACATTGCGCATCGGTCAGCCACTGCGTGAATTCCGCGTGCCGGTCGGCAGCACCTTGCTGGCAGCGTTGGAAGCCCATAAGTTACCGGTCAATGCCGCCTGCCGGGCTGGGGTTTGCGGTTCGTGCAAAACCCGTATTATCGATGGCCAATACACCACCAGCAGCACCATGACATTAACCCCAGCGGAAATCGAGCAGGGTTACGTACTAGCCTGTAGCTGCCAGCTACAAAGTGACGTCACTCTCGCCTGAGGCTTTGGCCCCATCTTCCCGATGGGGCACATATCGGTAAGCGTATCCCCTGATGCCCTTCTACACTTTCTGTTTGCCTTTAACCGGGCGAGTACCCCTCATTTTGGATAATGACTGGAGGAACTATGAAGCAAACAGTAGCCACGCTGATCGCCAAAACGCTGGAACAGGCAGGTGTAAAACGGATCTGGGGCGTTACCGGCGATTCGCTCAACGGCCTGAGTGACAGCCTGCATCGGATGGGAACCATCGCCTGGATGGGCACCCGTCACGAGGAAGTCGCCGCCTTTGCTGCCGGTGCCGAAGCGCAGCTCACCGGCCAATTGGCGGTCTGCGCAGGCTCCTGTGGCCCCGGCAACCTGCACCTGATCAACGGCCTGTTCGATTGCCACCGCAATCACGTCCCGGTGCTGGCTATCGCCGCCCATATTCCTTCCAGCGAGATCGGCAGCGGCTACTTCCAGGAGACGCACCCGCAAGAGCTGTTCCGCGAATGCAGCCATTACTGCGAGCTGGTGTCCAATCCTGAGCAGTTGCCGCGAGTACTCGAGATTGCCATGCGCAAAGCGATCCTCAACCGTGGCGTCTCGGTGATTGTGCTGCCAGGGGATGTCGCCCTGCAAATGGCCCCAGAAGATGCCAGCATGGTGTGGCATACGCCTGCGCACCCATTGATGCAGCCACCGATGAGCGAGCTGCAGAAACTGGCAGAAACGCTGAACAACGCCAAAAACATCACCCTGATGTGCGGCAGCGGCTGCGCCGGATCGCATGACGAAGTCGTCAAACTGGCCGAACTGCTGCAAGCCCCGATTGTGCACGCCCTACGCGGTAAAGAGCATATCGAATGGGATAACCCTTACAGCGTCGGCATGACCGGGCTGATCGGTTTCTCATCCGGCTATCACGCCATGATGAACGCGGATACCCTGGTGCTGCTAGGCACTCAGTTCCCTTATCGGGCGTTTTATCCTACCCATGCCAATATCATTCAGATCGATATCAACCCCGGCAGCATCGGTGCCCATTGCCCGGTCAATATGGCGCTGATGGGCGATATCAAAACGACGCTCAGCGCCTTACTGCCGCAGCTGCAAGCCAAGAACGACCGCAAGTTCCTGGATAAGGCGTTGGAACATTATCGCGAAGCGCGTAAAGATCTCGACGGGTTGGCTACGGCGAATGATGACCAGCCGATCCACCCACAATATCTGGCACAGCAAATCAGCAACTCAGCCACGGATGACGCCATCTTCACCTGCGATGTCGGCACGCCGACGGTGTGGGCAGCTCGGTATTTGAAAATGAACGGCAAACGCCGCCTGCTCGGTTCGTTCAACCATGGCTCAATGGCCAACGCCATGCCGCAGGCGATGGGTGCTCAGGCCACCGAACCGGATAAACAGGTGATCGCCATGTGCGGTGACGGTGGCTTTACCATGCTGATGGGGGATTTTCTGTCGCTGGCCCAGTTGAAGCTGCCGGTCAAGGTGGTGGTATTCAATAACAGCGTGCTGGGCTTTGTGGCAATGGAGATGAAGGCCGGTGGCTACCTTACCGATGGCACCGATCTGCACAACCCGGACTTTGCCGCCATCGCCAATGCGGCAGGGATCAAAGGCATTCGGGTAGAAAAGGCCTCCGAGCTGGACGCGGCATTACAGGAAATGCTGGCCCATCCTGGCCCGGCCCTGCTCGACGTGGTCACGGCCAAACAAGAGCTGGCGATGCCGCCGCAGATCAAATTCGAACAGGCTAAAGGGTTCAGCCTGTATATGCTGCGCGCCATCATCAATGGCCGCGGTGATGAGGTCGTCGAACTGGCCAAAACCAACTGGCTACGTTAATCGCTTCTGGGGACAATGAAGTTGGTTGTCCCCTACATTTTCCGCTTTTGCCCTGCGCTAATCCGGTTATGATGAAAGCCTCTTCCTCATCGGCTACCAAGGATCCGTATGCTTATCGATTTACGCAGTGACACCGTTACCCAACCTAGCGCAGAGATGCGCACCGCCATGGCGCAGGCTGACGTCGGCGACGACGTGTATGGAGATGATCCCACCGTCAACGCCCTCCAGGCCGAAGCGGTCAGACTCTCTGGCAAAGAGGCGGCATTATTCCTACCTACCGGTACCCAGGCCAACCTGGTAGCCTTGCTGAGCCATTGCCAGCGTGGTGAGGAATATATCGTTGGCCAGCAAGCGCATAACTACAAATATGAAGCCGGTGGTGCCGCCGTGCTGGGCAGCATCCAGCCCCAGCCGATCGAAGCCAATCCTGATGGCACGCTGCCGTTAGATAAAGTCGCCGCCGCCATCAAGCCTGATGATATTCACTTCGCCAAGACTCGTCTACTAAGCCTGGAAAACACCATCAGCGGCCGCGTGCTGCCGCTGGAATATCTGCAACAGGCCTGGCAGTTCACCCGTGAACACAAGCTGGCTCTGCACATTGACGGCGCGCGCATTTTCAACGCGGCGGTGGCACTTAACGTGCCGCTGAAAACCCTTGCCCAGTATTGCGACACCTTCACCATTTGTCTGTCGAAAGGCCTGGGTGCACCGGTTGGCTCGCTGTTATGCGGTAGCGAAGCGTTTATTCAACGTGCCAACCGCTGGCGCAAAATGACCGGTGGCGGTATGCGCCAGGCTGGTATTCTGGCGGCTGCCGGGCTCTATGCGCTGGAGCACAACGTCGAGCGGTTGAAAGAAGATCATGACAACGCCAAATGGCTCGAACAGCAGTTGCGTGACATTGGCGTGGATATTGCCGATCCGGGCGCACAAACCAACGTGCTGTACCTGCGCCAATCCCCGGAGCTGGCGGCTAAACTCGGCCCCTGGATGCGTGAACGTGGCGTGTTGATCAGTGCCGGGCCGTTGACCCGTATCCTGACGCATCTCAACGTTAGCCGCCAGGATCTGCAAAAAGTGGTCGATCTGTGGCGGGAATTCTTGCAGCAGCACGCCTAACTTTTTTGCAGTAACACCGGGAGGCCCCGCTTCCCGGTTCTCGCCAAACTCGCGATCTCAGCCTAGTTCCAATACCTGAAGGGATATCATCTATGCGTCATAAATTTCGCCAAACGCTATTAGCTCTCACCCTCGTTAGCAGTGGAATGATGTTTACCTTGCCAGCCAACGCCGCCCCGGCGCCAGCCCAACAGCAAACGCAGGCTCCCGGCTATTACCGCATGATGTTGGGTAACCTGGAGGTGACGGCGCTATACGACGGTTATACCCATCTTGCGACAAAGTTGTTCCATGGTGTCAGCGAGCCGGATATGCAAAAGTTGTTCGCCCGCATGTTTACCGACAGCAAGTCAGGCATACAGACGGCGGTTAACGCGTTTCTGGTGAATACTGGTACGCATCTGGTCTTGGTCGATGCCGGTACCTCGCAGTGTTTTGGGCCGACGTTGGGTGCGCTCAAGAACAACCTGCGTGCGGCGGGTTATCAGCCAGAGCAGGTTGATATGATATTGCTGACGCATCTGCACCCCGATCACGCCTGCGGCATCACCGATCAGGGCAAGGCCGCCTTCCCTAACGCTACCGTCTATGCCTCCAAGGCCGATGGGGATTATTGGCTGAGTAAAGAGATGGCGCTCAAAGCCCCCAAAAACGCGCAGCCGATGTTCAAGATGGCCCAAGACGCCGTGGCCCCTTATGCCGAACAGGGCAAGCTGAAATTGTACAGCCCTGGGGAGCAGTTACTTCCTGGGCTGGAAGTGATAGCGACACCGGGCCATACGCCTGGGCATGCCTCTTATCTGTTCAGCTCCGGCGGCCAGAAACTGCTGTTGTGGGGGGATATCGTCCACAGCCACTCTTTGCAGTTTGCCAAACCTGAAGTCGCAGTGGACTTTGACACGGACTCCAAACAGGCGATCGCTACCCGGCAGAAAGTGTTTGCCGATGCGGCTGAAAACAAACTGTGGGTTGGCGGAGCGCACTTACCTTTCCCTGGCCTGGGCCACGTGCGCGTCGAAGGTAAAGGCTATGCGTGGGTGCCGGTTGAATATGCTCCAGTGGTAGTCGGCGAGAAGAAACCTTAACGCAGATTGAGGACAACGGGCGGCGCATGCGGCGCCCGTTTAATTGTGCACATTACGGTAACTCAAACCACCATCCGGCCATAGAGCCAATAACCCACAGCCAGTATCAGCAGCAGGTTCAGCACTACGCTGAGGATAAAATAGGTTTTGAACGGTTGTTTCTGCGTTTTATGGCGGAACAGTCGTTGCCCGATAATGGCCCCTATCCAACCGCCCAGCACGCCGAACAGCAGCAGGGTAATTTCCGGCACCCGTTGCCAACCTTTACAGGCGGCCAGCTTATCGGCACCGTAGATCAGTAAGGTCAGCAAGTTTACCAACAGCAACCACGTCCACAGCGGAGCGGGAAAACACAGGCTGCCAGCCAGGGCAATTAGCAGCAGCAAATAACACAGGGAATTGATTTTCATCGGGCATGGGCTCGTTGCTTGATCGCCGCGTAGTGTGAACCGCCCTCCGTGCAGATGCAACTACTGATACCCATACAAAAAGTGCATTTAGCCCGCTAATTTGTCATTCTATGCCCTATGGATTTCAAGCCGCAGCTTGAAAGACGACGGGTAAAGCTACGCTCACATTAACATCAATAAACTAAGGCAGCGCAATGACCTCCCAACGTATTCTGGTTCTTGGAGCCAGCGGTTATATTGGCCAACACCTGATCCCCCGGTTGACCGAACAGGGCCACGAAATCACCGCAGCAGCACGCCGCATAGAATGGTTGGAAGAGCAAAACTGGCCGCACGTAAGCTGCCGCTACGTGGATGTCTACCGTCCAGAAACGCTAACGGCGGCGCTATGGCAGATCGATGCCGTTTACTACCTGATCCACGGCATGGGCGATGGCGATGATTTTATCGAAAAGGAACGCCAGGCGGCTGAGAACCTGCGGGATGCCTTGCGAGGATCCAACGTTAAACAGGTTATTTTCCTTGGCGCACTGCAACCAGAGGGCAGTAGCTCCCCTCACCTCATCGCCCGTAAGCTGACCGGTGAAATCCTGCGCCAAAGCGGCATTCCCGTCACCGAATTACGCGCCAGCATCGTGGTTGGCCCAGGGTCAGCCGCGTTCGAGATCATGCGCGATATGGTCTATAACCTGCCAATCCTGACGCCGCCGCGTTGGGTGCGCTCAAAATCGTCCCCGGTCGCACTGGATAACCTGCTCACTTACCTGACCGGACTACTGCAACACCCGGCGCAGGAAAACCGGATTTTTGACGTGGCCGGGCCGGAGTACATCAGTTACCAAACCATGTTTGAGCGCTTTATCAAGATCAGCGGCAAAAAGCGCTGGCTGATCCCGGTGCCGCTGCCGACACGCTTTATCTCGGTATGGTTTATCAGCATGATCACGTCTGTGCCAACCTCGATTGCCAGCGCGCTCATCCAGGGGCTGAACCATGACTTACCTGCCGATGGCAAGCCGCTGCAAGCCTTGATCCCACAGCCACTACAAACCTTTGATGAGGCGGTTAAGGAAACGCTACGCCGCGAAGACGAAGTGGTCGACTCTGCTGACTGGGGTTACGATCCTGAAGCCCGCGCTCGCTGGCGCCCTGGTTATGGCTTCTATCCCAAACATGCGGGCTGTGAGCTGGATACGCAGGCCTCGAGTGAAGCGCTATGGCATGTCGTGCAGCAGTTGGGCGGCAAAGAGGGATACTTCTACGCCAACATCCTGTGGCAAATCCGCGCCCGCATGGACGATATGATCGGCAACGGCGTCGTCTATGGCAGGCCGCAGCGTGACACACTGGAAGTCGGCGATCTGGTCGATGGCTGGAAAGTGATCACCAAGAAGCCATTACGGCAGTTGGCATTGATGTTCGGGATGAAAGCACCGGGGCTTGGCCGCCTGACCTTCAGCATCAAAGACCTGGGCGATCGTCGCCAGCTCGATGTGCGCGCCTGGTGGCATCCTGCCGGTTTCAGTGGGCTGTTATACTGGTTTGTCATGATGCCCGCGCACCTGTTTATTTTCCGCGGTATGGCCAAACGGATTGCCCAATTGGCCGAAGAGTACGATAACCAGCGTCCTCAATAGTCTATTTGTCGATCAACCGCACAGTTTGCTGCCTCGGTTAGGTCCTTTCTCATTGCATAGCGCACAAAATCACGAAAGAATGGCATCTTATTTGCTGGGGCGCGCTAAAACGCCCTCAGCATCCTGATTTTTGGTGAGAACAGAGTGAGTTATGAAGGTATTGGTCACCGGTGCAACCAGTGGGTTAGGCCGTAACGCCGTTGAATATCTCCGCCGCCAAGGCATAAAAGTACGTGCCACCGGGCGCAATCAGGCTATGGGTTGCCTGCTGGAAAAAATGGGTGCCGAATTCATCCATGCCGATCTCACCAACCTGATCTCTTCGCAGGCCAAAGCCATGTTGGCGGATGTGGACGTGCTGTGGCACTGCTCCGGTTTCACTTCCCCATGGGGCACGGAAGAAGCCTTCGAACTGGCCAACGTCCGCGCTACCCGCCGCTTGGGGGAATGGGCTGCGGCCTACGGTGTGGAACGATTCATTCATATTTCGTCGCCAGCGATTTACTTTGATTATCACCATCACCGCAATGTGGATGAAGACTTCCGCCCGGTTCGTTATGCCAACGAGTTTGCCCGCAGCAAGGCCGCCGGGGAACAGGTGGTGCAACAGTTGGCGCTGTCCAATCCGCAAACCCATTTCACTATCCTGCGCCCACAGGGGCTATTTGGCCCACACGATAAAATCATGCTGCCGCGCCTGCTGCATATGATCAAACACTACGGTAGCCTGCTGTTACCACGTGGCGGGGATGCTCTGGTCGATATGACCTATCTGGATAATGCGGTACACGCCATGTGGCTGGCCACCGTGAAGGAAGAGACTCCTTCTGGCCGGGCCTACAATATCTCCAATCAGCAAGCCTGCACGCTACGCACCGTACTGCAACAGTTGATCGATGAGTTGGGCATGAAGTGCCGCATCCGCTCGGTGCCCTACCCAATGCTGGATATGATGGCGCGTGGCATGGAAAAACTGGGCAGTAAAAGCGATAAAGAGCCCGTGTTGACCCATTACAGCGTCGCCAAGCTCAATTTCGATCTGACGCTGAACACCACTCGCGCACAGCAGGAGCTGGGTTATCAACCACAGGTTTCGCTAGAGGAAGGCATTAGCCGTACGGCTCGTTGGTTGAAAGAACACGGTAATCTGCACGGGCTATAACGGCCCCTCACCCCAACCCTTATGTCTTGATCTTCTCCGCCTTAGCGGAGAAGATCCCCGACAGATCATCGGGAGATAGCCGGTGAGCTCCCCCCAACCCTGGTGCCTATGAGCCCGCGGGAGAGATTGTGCCCCGGCTGTCTATTTCCCTGTCGCCTTCTAGACCGAACGGTATCCTGTGCCTATGAGCACCCACATATAAGGATGGTCCGGCGATAAATTACAGACATGTTTAT
>NZ_JAELTL010000080.1:0-19661 GCF_016428815.1 Serratia sp. ASV30
CCCCCCCACACCCAGTTGGCATCGTCGGCAGCGTCAGATGTGTATAAGAGACAGGTAAGACAGGTACCTCTGCAGTCCTAAAAGTTGGTGATCATGGTATTGGTGGGACAACCGCGCCTACGGTTAGCGATCCAAATGCAGTTGGCACAAATCAGTTTGTACGAATTCCTAGTGGTACGAAAAATTCACCTGGTACGGCTGCATGGGCCGGAATAAATTCAGGTTTTGATGGCGGTTCAAGATATCAGCTTCTATGGGAGCAAGGGACCTCTGCAGTAAACCTTCAAACGAGAATTCGTGAGCCGTTAGGAAATTGGAGCCCTTGGAAGAAAATTGTAACAGATGAGTCTGTTGCCCAAATTGTTGCGCCTTTAATTCCATCTACAGGTAATGGTGAGCGCTATTGCAAAATTGCGGAGCAAAGCATTACTACGACTGGCAATCGTGGAATGGTGTTCATGGTGACACAAGGTCGACAGTATGGTGAATTGGGGATGGATATCTCCTATATTTACTTCTGTGCAAGAGGAGCAACGACTACATCACTTGCTGCTAATGGGCTTCATCACATAAAATTAGGTTCGACCTCTGCTAATTCTAGTGCTAATGATATTCATTGCGGTGCTGTATATAATTCTGATACATCCATGTGGGAGTTGTGGGTTTCTGGAAACGGATACAATTGCCCAAGAGTTTCTCTTATTGGCAACGTCGAAACCGGAACGATGAATGGTGTTACAACTGATGTAGATTTAGTATGGAGACCAACTAGGCCATCGGGTTACACAATTGCATCTGAAAAGCGCACTTGGACAGATTTTAACACCACCGTAGACGCCAACGGTTTCCTGAAAAAAGCCTCACCCATCGCCCGTCTCTCCAGTAACCCAGAGAAAATGCCCGACGAATACCTGGATGGCTTTACCTTGTCGGGGCTGGCTGCGGTGAATGGCGAGGCTGCGGGCGTTACCGCTGAGCGAGTCTCGGTTGGCGTATATAAAGTGACAGGTTCGCTAGGTTTCGCACTGGAAGGTTGGAACATCGAAGTCCCACAAGACGTCAACGGTAACCGCCTATGCTTCGTCGCTACCGAAGCGGCCGAAGACGGCACGATCACGGTCAAGGTGAGCAAACGCCGCTTTGATATTGATACCGCAGCAATCGTGGCCGGGGAGCCGATGGATATTCCTGAAGGGCGCTGGATCGATCTGCGCTTGGAGATGCCGCCGGTTGAGGAAGTTCAGAGCGAGCCAGAGCCTGAAAGCCACGAAGGCGAAATGGCGAGCGAGTAAGTTGTACCGGCAGTGAAACGGTGTTGTCCTGAGGTTGCCCAGAACCGTTCGTTGTGAATAAGCTTGGAAAGTATTGGGGGGAGGCAGCCTCCCCAATATTGGATGTTTTAACGATATTTAATAAAGCGAATAGCCATTACGCAGCGGGTTTTTGTACCGCCAGGATAAAGATCATCGGGCGTTCTTTTTCTTCATCCAGTGCCGGGTTGTCGGCAATCTGCTGAGCTGAAGGACCCCACTCGTTCAGATAGCGGATGGTGAATCCCTGCTGGACCAGCAAATTGATATAGGTGCCCAGCATACGGTGCTGCTTAATCACTCCTTCTGCCAGCCAGTTGGAAATACGTTGCCCTTCTTGCTGATAACCATTGATCGGCCAGGATTTTTGCCCTGCCTCATCCACTAACCAACCCTGATGCTTTGGCGCAGTATAAATCGGGTGCTCGGCGGTAAAAATAAACTCCCCACCATTCACCAATGCCTGATAAACGGTTGCGAACAGCTTGCCGAGGTCTTCGATATAGTGCAGCGTCAGCGAGCTGTAAACCAAATCAAAGCTGGCTGCTGGCAGTTGTAGAGCTTCCAGATCCTGCTGGCGGTATTCAATAGCCGGATCTTCGGTCATCTCTTTCGCCTTGCCCAACATCTTCTCTGAAAGATCCATTCCCAGTACCTGGGCTGCACCTTGCTCACGAGCACTGCGGCAGAACCAACCGTAGCCACAGCCAAGATCGACCACCTTTTTGCCCTGTAAATCGGGCAGGATGCTGCGGATGGTTGACCATTCCGGTGCACCATCTAAACCCTGTACTGAACGGCTGAGTTGCGCATAGCCGTCGAAGAAGGTTTGATTGTCATAGATATTTTGCGACATAACGTCTCCTGTATTAAATAAACCGCATAACAGCGCGGCGCGTTAATGGTATTCGTTCAGCAAACAGACTGCCAACAAAAATAGGGCCTCTACCCCCTGTCTTTCAAGCTGCAGCGTTGTTACCTGCACTTGTCCACCCCAGTCACTTACAAAAGTAAGTTCCTGGGGATGACCAAGCTTGTCGCCTAGCTGCAACTTGAAATCCAAAGGGTATAGGTGTGTATTTATGAGTGTAAAACTTTGTCATAGAGGGGCCTGAGTGAAAATTATTTCGGTGCGTCAGGAGCCAGCCTATCGCGATGTGGCTATCGATTATTTCCAGCGACAGTGGGCATCGCCAGAGACCATGATGCTGTATCAAGACTCGATAACCCGTTGTATCGACGCGGTAAATCCGCTGCCGCAGTGGTATTTGTTGCTGGATGGGGAAACCGTTGTGGGTTGCGCGGGTCTGATTACCAATGACTTTATCAGCCGCATGGAACTGTATCCGTGGCTATGTGCGTTGTACGTCGATGAGCATTATCGTGGGCAAGGTTGCGGCGCATTGTTGGTCAACCACGTAGCCAAGGCCGCAAGCGAACTGGGATTTACCCGTTTGCATCTGTGTACCGATCATGTGGGTTATTACGAGAAATTGGGTTTCAGCTTTGATGGGCTTGGTTATCACCCGTGGGGCGAGTCGTCACGGGTCTATTCGTTGGGTCTTGCCTAGTGGCGTAGCGGTTAAACGGGCGCAGCGGCGCCCCTACGGTTGAGCATCTCGCTATTTGGGCTGGTTCCAAGGCATTTTGACCAACAGCGTCGCCATTCCGCAAAATCCGCTGATGCCAGCAAATAGCAACCCAGCACCTACAAAGCCGGACAGCAGGAAGAACAGGGGGGATATGACATACCCCAAGATTGTCCCTGCCAGAATAAGTGAGCCAGTAGCAATCTGCACCTGTCGCATGATGGGAAGCGGCTGGTTCTTACCCTTCATGATAGGCAATCCCTGTTGCTTCCAGCCGTTGATACCTCCTTCAAGCAGGTAAACCTTGGCAGGTGTTGCGGCCCCTGCCAATAGCGCTGCGTTTTCTGCCGTACGGCGGCCAGACTGACAGTGAAAAATCACTACATCCTCCTCGTTAACCGCCTGCGGTTTCCCACCTTTCTCAATATCAGTCAGCGACAGCAAGCTGGCTTGGGCAATATGCTCGTGGGCATATTCATCCATTCCGCGAATATCCAGCAGCTGCGCTCCCTGCATGATAAATTTTTGCGCTTGCTGGGCAGTTATCGTTTCTATGTTCATGGTGTCCTCAGGGGCAATAGATGGCTTTTAGCGTGCTGATGACCTGCTGCACGGCGCTATTTTTAATCGAGTAGTTGATGCGCTGCCGATCGCGGGTGCTTTCAATCAGCCCTTCCTCGCGCATCTTGGCCAGATGCTGTGATGTCGCTGATGGGCTAAGCCCGGTAGCTAGTGCTAACTCGCCGGCACTGGTGCCTGGAGCATCAACCAGCATACAAAAGATCAACAGGCGGCGGGGGTTGCTCATGGCTTTGAGCAACGTCGCGGCGGCATTGGCGCTGGCAAGCAGCGAGGCGTTTTCGTCAGTCATTAATTACTTTAGTATTTTCTAAATTTAGTAAACACTAAAGTAATTAACGGGAAAATGCACGTGTTTTTTCAAGCGGCAGGCAAAGGCCCAAACTTGATCTCACTCACACCATTGGATATATAGCGGCTATAGGGAGCGGCGCGTGAGGCCTTCGTAAATCAGCTTAATGGCGAAAGCCCCGATCACCACACCGATCGCTCGGCTGGCTATCCGTTGCATGCTGGCATAGGTGCGCCGTACCGCTGGCAAGGAGAATGCCTGGCTGAGAAAAACGCGCCAGATAACCGAACTGAGCACTATTCCCAGCCAGGCACTCAGTTTGGCCCAGGTGGGTGTATTGGGGCTCAGGGTTACGGAGAAGATACTGATGAAAAACAGCACCGTCTGCGGATTAGAGAGATCGGTGATCAGGCCCCGGCGGAAGAAGATATACCAAGGCGCACTGAGTGGTTGTTGCAGCGCAGGGGAGTGTGGCGTTGCCTGCTTATTGATACTCTTATAGGCAAACCATAGAAGATATAACCCGCCGACGATCTTGATGAATGAGAAGATCCCCTCGCATTGGGTGATCAACGTTGCCATGCCAAACAGGCCAAGCCCGGAATAAACGGCGTCACCCAGCGCTACGCCAAGCCCGGTGAGCATGCCTGCACGGCTACCGGAGGCCAGGCTGGTCTGCACCACGACGAACAGGTTGGCGCCGGGGTTGAAAAACGTTAATACAAACAGGCCGATCGTCAGGGTGATTGCATGTAGTGGATCCATCTCGGCTATCCTTTCTGTGCTCAAACGCCAATGATATGGCTAGTCCTGCACCGGCGATGCGAATCGCATCACATCTATAGCTGAGGTAATGATAGAACCATCTCTGGCCCACTATAGGGCGAGGATCTAAACGATGAAAAGCTCTTAACTGGCAGTTCTCAAACTATGCTCGATCTGATAAAAAATAGACTTGTTGCTAGTGAAGGGACTCAACTATGACGTTTGATGAAAAAAAAGAACGAGCATTAGCGTTGATGGCAGAGAAAAAAATGTGGCGTAGCAATTATGCTCCACCGCTCCTGCGCCTGCTGTGGAAGTTTGGCGTCCAGATGCCACCGCCACCGTTTATGCCGTTCTGGTTGAATGTGCTTTGCTTCGGTGGCTTTTTTGGCTCTGTGTGGGGCCTGTTTATGTGGTTTACGACTTGGAAAAGCGAATGCTACAGCGTATTGATGGCGCTGCAGACAAGCTTGTTGGCTGGTGGACTGTTTGGCTTGATGATGGCGCTATATCACTATTGGCGAAAGCGAGTAAACAAGCTGCCGGACTGGGACAGTCTTTGATAGATGAGTGGGGGCATAAGTCAGTCGCCTGAACCCCCAGCAAGCTGTGCCTTCAGCCTTTCGGCAATAAGGCACCAATCAGTGAGGTAAACACGCCCCCAGTAGTAAAGGCATGCGCTGTTTTGTATTCCTCACCCCTGATGTCTTTAAATCTGGCAAGGGCCGCTTGCGGGGAAGTGGATTGCAACTCTTCAAATTGCTTGGCATAGCCTTTATCTAACAGGTGTTTCTGATTGTCTGTGAAATCAGGTACAGAGTTATCCAGTACCACAATCTGCTCGCCCTTCACGAAAAAACTGTAAATCACCATAGTATCTTCCTTAAGTTAGTGTCACGACGATCCCAAGATCGGATGAATGTTGTGCAGACTATTTTCGCATAGGTCGACAAATCACAACCATTGCTATCGCGCTGCAAAATGGGAAAAATGCCAGTTGTAGCCAGGGGAAAATGGCCTCATGGGAAGGGACCAATGCGGCGTCAAGTTGGTTGCCGAGAAAGAAATTTCCCGCTAATACCGCACATCCTCCGGATGAGGCAAGTGCACCATAGTGTGCGCCCAGCGTCGATTCGTTAGCAAACCATGGGATCAAATCTTTCACTGAAGGCACCAGCAGCATTTGCCCCAGGGTCAGTAACGTCACAAAACAGGCGGCAGGCAAAAGCCGGTATCCGTTTTCTGGCGGAGGCGTGGCAGCAAACAGCGCGACGCTGAGAAACGAGACGGAAATAAGCAGAAAACCCATGGGCAGGATGCGCGCAGCTCCGATGTGGCGAGCAAAGCGTGCAAGCGGTAGCTGTAGGGCAATAATGAGTAGCGATGCCAGCACAAACAACGGGCCAAGATCTTTTTCACTGCCGCCAGCACGTTGGATCTCCACAGGCAGCGCAAAATATAACTGGTTATAGCTTAACAGCCATGAGCTATAGGCGATAATAAAGGCGACAAACCGTGGTTTACGGAATGTCGTCCACCACGGAAGGATGTTTAGTGTCTGTTTCCTGACATTCGCAGCGGGAAGGCAGAAAAACAACACCACCAGTGCGACGACGAAGACACCAGCCCCCGCCAGAGCCACCTGACGAAAACCCAACCCTGTCAACAAAGCCCCTGCCACCGGCCCCAGAACTGCCCCCAGCTCTCCACAAACCGCAAATAACGCAAACCATTCCGCCCGGCTGCGTTTGCCCTGTAATTCGCTTTGCGTTCCAGCCTTTGCCAGTAACGCTTCGATTGACGGAGAGAACAGGGCACCGCCAATGCCTGTAAGACAGGCGCCAATGATAATCGGACATAGTGACTGCCCAAGTGCCAGTAGCAGATAGCCCGCCACACGGATCATACAGCCGCAGAGGATAATGATACGTGCACCGTAGCGATCGGACAACGCGCCGCCAACGATAAACATGCCTTGCTGAGAAAACGTTCGCAAACCTAATATCAGCCCGATGAGTCCACCGGACAGCATCATATCGTCGCGTAAAAACACGGCCAGAAACGGCACTACGGCGTAAAAGCCAATGTTAAAAACAAACTGGCTGCCCAGTAATACAGGCGGCCAGACCTGAGTTACTGAGCGCAAAATTGGCAAAGACATGCTAGTGACCTGGTCTTAAGCGATGTAGTGGATATGTTTTTTTCCGTGGAAGGGAGAGATTTCAATCTTTGTCTCTACCTTGAATACATCCCAAAGCAGTGACTCTGTGAGGATCTCCTGCGGGCTACCTGCGGCGACGATCTGGCCCTGTTGCATCACAATCAACGAGTCGCAGAACATGGAGGCGTGGTTGAGGTCATGAATAGCCACAATGCTGGTCACTGGCAGTTCGCTGACGAGTTTCATCAACTGTATCTGATGGCGGATATCCAGATGGTTGGTCGGCTCATCCAGGAGGATCTCCGTCGGCGATTGTGCGAGAGCTCGTGCAATGTGAACACGCTGGCGTTCGCCACCCGATAAACTCTGCCACCCCTGTTCACTTTTGCTAAGCATATCGACACGCTGGAGCGCGGCGGTGACAGTATCGTCATCCTGCGTACTCCAGTTAGAAAACGGGGAGTGATGGGGAATACGCCCCAGTTTGACCACGTCGGCAACGCGCATATTGGCCTCGGTCATGCCGTGCTGCTCTACAAAAGCTACCCGGCGTGCCAACTGCTTTTTGGTTATCTGGGCGATATTTTGCCCGTCCAGCGTGACAGTACCTGAGTGGGGGCGTCGTAATCCAGCGAGGATCCGCAACAGTGATGACTTTCCGCAGCCGTTAGGGCCCAGTAGTCCGACGGTTTCTCCACTCGAAACGCTCAGCGAGATGTTGTTGACGATGGTTTTTTTACCCACACTCCAGGTAATATTTTCAGCGGCGATACTCATCACTTATTCCTTGAGCGGTAGATGATAACGGCAAAGAATGGCACGCCAACCAGCGCGGTGACCACGCCGACCGGAAGACTTTGCGGGGCTATCAATAAGCGCGAAGCTATATCGGCCAGCACCATCAAGATGGCACCTGCCAATGCGCAGGTGATAAGTAACCTGCGATGCAATGGCCCAAAGAAGAAGCGCATGACGTGCGGAACGACCAAGCCCACAAAGCCGATAGAACCTGCCATGCTGACGATGGTTGCTGTGATCAGCGCAGTGATGGTGAACAGGATCAGGCGAACCCAGGGCACGGCAATGCCCAGCGAGGCGGCTGCATCATCGCCAAAAGTAAAAGCATCCAACGCTCGAGAATAGTAAAGGCATACCGCAAGCCCTACCAGTACGACGACCAGCGCCAGTTGAAACTCAGGCCATCTCACGCCGCTGAAACTGCCCAGCAACCAAAACATCACGTCACGCGCCTGCTGCGCGCTAGCGGATGTGCTGATGGTGTAAGCAGTAATCGCGTTGAAGAGTTGAGACGCAGCAACGCCCGCCAGAATGGTGCGCTCATTGCCACCGCGTGCGCCATTGGTCAAAAAGGCGACAAAGGCAAAGGCGGCAAATGCCCCTGCAAATGCCCCGGCGGAGAGCGACACGGCACCGGTGCCGATACCCAAAACGACCACTGAAACCGCGCCGGTTGAAGCGCCAGCAGAAACGCCAAGCACGTAAGGTTCTGCCAGAGCATTCTTCAGCAGGCTTTGCAGCACTGCACCGCATATTGCCAACCCGGCACCGCAGCAGGCCGCGACAAGCGCACGGCTCAGGCGAAAGTCCCAAATCACACTTTCGTAAATGCGGCTAAGGGGTACCTCTGTCAGTCCGAGTTTATTGCTTATGGCATAGAACACGCTTCGCAGCGGGATAGAAAGCTCACCTACGCTAACGCCAATCGCGATCACCAGGAATAACAACACCACTGAAAAAACACTCGACGCGGCTAGCAGAAACGTCTGTTTCATCGGCTGTGACACTACTGTCATTTATCTAGCCCAAGATTTCTGAGCTGTTCGCCAACTTGTTCTGCACCATAGATGGTGCGAATCGTTGGGTTCATTGCCTGACCATCCATCACGACGATGTGGCCTTTTTTCACCGCGTCTAATTGACTAACCGCAGGATCGGTTTTGAGAAATTTAATCTTTTCTTCTGCGTTATCGAGCGCCCAGCGATTTCGGTCAAGGCTTGAAACTACTATCACATTGGGGTTAGCGGCAATGATGCTTTCCCAACCGACGGTTGGCCACTCAGTCTCTGAGGTGATGGCGTTATGGCCGCCTAACAGATTAGCGATAAAACCGGAAGCGCTGTTCTTGCCGCCGACATAGGCATCAGAGGAGGGGGAAGAGCTAGAGAACCAGAAGACAAACGAAAGGTCTTGGTTGTTTTTTCCGAACTCTCGGCGAAGGTCTGCTTCGCGTTGTTTAAAATCGGCAATTAGCGCCTGGCCGCGATCTTCGACGTTGAAGATTTTGGCAAAGTCTGCAATCTCTTGATAAAGGAATGTCATGTCCCACAGTTTTTGGCGGCTACCGTACATATCGCCAATGTCTTTTTTGGTTGCGCACATGCCAGGAGACATGTAGCTATTCACGCCAACGGTGGCGAGATCTTCGCGCTTGGCGACTTTACTTTCTGGGCCGAGCAGCAAAGGCAGTTGTGCGGGAACAAAATCAGGGTTTTGCGCAAGAATAGATTCCAACGTCGGTATTTCTACCGTCAGCGTTTTGATTTTTTCATTCTGTTCAGCTAGTTGCGGCAGCACTTTGGTTGGCCAAAACGCACTGGCGACTATCTTGTCCTGCAACCCCAATAGCAGCAGAATTTCGACGGTATTTTGTCCCAGTGCGACGACGCGCTCGGGGGCTTTGGTAAACGTCTCTTTATACCCACAATTCTCAATCGTTAGAGGATACGTGGTTGCCAAAGCAGAGCTGGCCGAGGCGAGCACCATTCCTAACGCACAGATGACCTTTTTCATTTAACACAACTCTTAACGGAATGAATGTTGACTGCGAAAGCGCAATGATAATGAAAATTATTTATTATGCGATAAAAATTTACTGCTTAACCCATGGGGAAAAAACGCATTAAATACACATCAAGACTAGGGATTTAGGCGGCGAAAAACACGTTAAGTTGGGCATGAGGCCGCGGGTAACCGTTTCACCTGATTTTGGCTTTGCATCAGCTCCCTCTGACTAAGGGGCTGTAGGGGGATGTTGGTCACCGTACGTGATAAACACTAACAAAACAGAGCTGGCATCTTGGGCGAACTTATCAAACACGAACGAAGCAATATTTCAGACGCAGCCAAAAAGATATGTAAAAAGCTGCCCCTTTCGGTTGAACATCAAAGAATTCGAGAACAACAAGAAGACCGACAATACGAATAGCGGTTTGAATGACAATAACTCAATTGGAGCATTTGTCTGTCATCGTAGCGGTTCTTCATGGGCCGCTTCGTGCCAAAAGCAAGCGGACGTTAAAACCATCAAGGTGTGCGAATCAACGGAGAGCAGGTCAGGCTATCAGGAAACAGTTTCTGCCACCACTCGGGTTTCATATCTTCAAACGAATGATACTCCGGTGTCAGCGCAGGATCGTTTGGATTATCAAATACTCCACTCAGTAATGCGATTATGGGGCCGTCATCTATGGCTCCAATGGAACTGCCACACCGTGGGCAAAAGGCTCGGCTTGAGGCTGGTGAGGAGCGGTAGGTTGCGGGTTTGCCACCTTCCCCGATTCATTGCACATTGGAGGCCGAAAACTCAATCCATACGGCGGATTGGGCACCGGTATGCTTTTGGCAAATATCGCATGAGCAGGTGTGTGGATTTGCTGGGCTGGTTGCCTTAAAGCGTATGGCTCCGCACAGGCAGCCGCCGGAAAACTTGTTGGTCATGCGTATTTGCTCGATGGTTGAGTGGGAGTTTAAAATTAGCAGGTGAGGTTTGAGATCGCTATGGTTGGTTAGCAGGTAAAGTGGCCAGTGCTTGCCTTGCCAAAGACACAAAAAAGCCAGCAACGTAAATTGCGGTTTTTTTCGTTCTTGTAGCCGGGTCTACCTGGTGTCGTTGATGGTTCCACCCATGCTGAGTCACATCATTTAATTAGCAAAATTCTCGAATTGAAAAATAACTTTTTGTTGGTAACCCGTTTCTTCTATCACGCAGTAGGTATCGCCCGATTGGCTTTCAATAATGCCACCGACGGTCATTGATGCGCTGTTTTCTTCGTAGGCAAATTGATAGTTAGCCTGATCGAAGAAGCGCTGTAGGTAAGGTTTTACCTGCTCAAAAACTTCGTGGTGAGGGCAACTTATATAAAAGGTGACAATGTCTAGTTGGTCGGTCATCTCTCGATACAGGTCAGCGATGAAGTAGGTTTCTGTAAATCTGGATGATGTGAATACCAGGATATCGCCAGTCCCTACCGCAATCTCGTCAAAATAGTAATCGCATAGGTCACAGAGATTAAGACTGATGTACATGGCCTCCAGCGCTGTTTTTAAATCTGCATTGGGGAAGAGAGAGCCGTGCTCGTCAGGGCAACATGTCCAGTCAGTCATAGAGACACAGACAGTAAAAACTGTGCTTGGTATTTGTGCTGTCATCATCAATCCTTGGGGATGGTTATTAGTAGTAAGTTACGGCAAAGCTGCCAAGAAAAAAAGATTTATAGAAAAACTGGTCACACTGTTCACTTTTGAATTTTATCTATATAAATCATTGCATTAAAGGGTGATGAGTTTTCCGGGAACTGTGCACAACTCTTCACTCCAGTGTGAACAGTCCCGATCTGTAAACACAAAGCCAGCCGGAACGTTGCCACAAAAAAAGATTTATGGAAAAACTGGTCACACTGTTCACTTTTTGCATTTTATCTATATAAATCATTATATTAAGTGGTGATGAGTTATCCGAGAACTGTGCACAACTGTTCACTCCAGCGTGAACAGTGGCGATCGGCAAGCACAAAAAAACCGGCCGGAGCCGGTTTTGCCGTTGTAATGAAAGGGGGTAGCTAAAGGCCCGTAAGCGGGCCGAAGAGTCACCGCTACATTTTCCCTGGTGTTGGACTGTATGCGGTTTATACAAGGGACTATAAATGCCTCATTGCGGCAGCGTCCAATGGGTTCGGCAGATCAATAGCTGCGTATTGATCGGTGAAAACGATCGTGACCGCGTTCACTCAGTGGGCTTCACACTTGGGTAGCCAATCGGCCTCGCAATCCTCACTCAGTACCAGGTTGGTCTTGCGCTTAAGCAAGGTGATCTCGTATTCGCGCAAGGTCTGCGGGATGGCTCGTCCGAATGCCGTCAGATTCAACGGGTATTTGTGCCCTCGCGCCTCCATATAAGACAGGTAAGCGTGATACAGATATTTACGCGGGTTGGCGGGCACAATATTGGCGTTTCCCATATACAGGCCGTGGGGTTCACTCTCTTCCAGCAGGTAGCCACAAAAATCAACCAGCGGATCAGCACTGCGTTTGATTTCCAAGGCTTCATCCGAGTGTTGCTGCGCCTGGAGCAGATCGCGGGCATCGTTCGGGTTGGCAAAGCGTTGCATCAGGTGGCGTACAATCACCGCCAGTTCGCCGGTAATTTTGGTCAGGAGCTGCGGATCGCGTTCATGGGTCGGTATCACCTCGGGGAACGGCAGGATCACCCGGCGACGGGATACGCCACCGCTGCGGTCACTGAATTGCATCGGGTTGTTGTTCACCGCCAGGATCACCGCTGGAATATGGGTGGAGTAGCCGTCACGGTATTTCGGGTCGATGGCGACGGCATCACCGCCGGTGATCGCCTTGATGCCTGCCCCGTCACCGCTCCATTTCTCCTGGTCAGGCAGGATAATCAGCGAGAACCCGACCACCGAGGCCCGATCCCGCGAGGATTCGAGCGTATCGATAGAGGCCGAGGTGGTGTTGTCTTTCCCCGCCAGCAGGCTGGCGATCGAGGCCATCACGCTTTTACCGCTGCCACCTGGCCCGGTCACTTCCAGGAACATCTGCCAGTCATAGCGGTTGGCCAGCACCATAAAGAGCGCCGCGAGGATACGTTCCCGTTTGTCGGGTTGTTGCCCGGCGGCCCGCGTCAGCCAGCGCCAGAAGTGCGGCGCGTGGTCGGCCAGATTTTCCCCGGCCTTGGATGGCGTGTAATCCACGCTGTTCACGGTGCGCAGCCAGTGGGTTTTCTGGTGGGTGCTAAACTGGCCGGTGACGGTATCAAATACCCCATTACGAAAGCCAATCAACTGGCGGGCCGGGGTGCCCATCTGCGGCACCATCAGTTTAAGCGTATCCAGGACGCTGCCGATCCCGGAGGCAGAGAACGGGGCGCGGATTTTCTGGAACAGGGCGGCAATTTCCCGGCTGAGTACCCGGTAAGGCAATACCTGCCATGCGCCGTTCTCGTAGCGGCATAAATCTTCCCCCACCGGCGGCACCGCCAGCAAGTGTTGGTAGTGTTCGGCCAGCAGTGCGGCTTTCTCACTGGCGCTCATGGCTTTCAGGTCGGCATCGCTGAGGGTGTCGAACGGGCTAGGGTGCTGCGGTGGGTTAAACGCCTGCAACTGTGCCAGGGTAGGGAGTTTGCCCTGTTGCTGATAGAGATCGTTCCAATCACCGACCACGGGCGGTAATGCCAGTGTAGCGCCGGTCAGTTGGGCGGCCTCGGTGGCGCGTGTCTGGCCGGTGCCGTTCTCGTCATTGTCGGCGGCCAGCAGTAGCAATGCATCCGGGTATTGTGCGCGCAACTGTTGCGCCAGGGCGGGCAGGTTATTGGCACTGAGCGCAATACAGACGCTTTCCCCGGTCAGTTGATGCACGGTCAGCCCGGTGGCGTAGCCTTCCGTTAACCAGATCACCGCGTGATCCGGCCCGGCCAGAGAATGGCAGGCGTCTTTGACCTGTCCCCCGGCCAGGGTGCGCTTGTCGCCTGCGGTGTTGATCAACTGGACGTTAACCACCTCCCCGGCGGCATTGGTCAGCGGTAACAGCAGGTCACCGGGTTGGTAGGTGATACCCCCCACGCGCAGGGGCTTACCCTGTAAGGTCAAGGTGTCCACATCCGGCCAGCCTTTGCGGCTCAGGTAGGCATTGCCTGCCTGGGGGACGGCAGCGGCCAACAGTTGGCGGGCCTGTTCGGCGGCTTGCTGCCGGGCCTGGGTTTTCTCCTGTTGGCTATCCGGCACCGGTAACGGGGCGTATGAGGTGTTGCCCAATACCCCGGCCACCTTGCTGGCGGCCTCTTTGGTGGTCACCGCCAGCGCCTTTTCGACCAGTGACAGACCATCCCCGCCGCCGCACTGGTTGCAGAACCAGGTTCCACGTCCTTGCTGGTTATCAAAGCGAAAACGGTCTTTACCGCCGCATACCGGGCAAGGCTGCGCCCGGCCCCCGGCGGTGATGTGAATGCCCAGGGCAGGAAGTAATACCGGCCATTGGCCGGTTGCTGCACGTGAGGTCTGTGAAACGTTTAATAGCGTCATCGTCGCCTCCTTAATGCACGGTCGTATTAGCGGTGGCGGCGAGCTGGTCACAGCACAGTTCGTCCATCATCTTTTGCCCTAACGGCGTCAGGCGGGGAGGAGCGACCAGGATATCCGGCTGCACCATATCCCCCAACATGGCACACGCCATGTCCATGCCCTCTTCCGGGCCATGCTGACCAACAAAGTAGCCTTCCAACTGCATGGCGATGGTCATTTGCAATTCATCCAGCGAGTAACCGAGGCTAAGTCCATAAAAGGCACAGGTGTCGAGATAGGCTTGTGCCACGGCACGGCGATATACCGCTGTACGCACTTCAATAGGCAGGCAGGATTGATTGAGTGTGTTCATGCGGCGGTCGCCTCCAGGTTGTGATTGATATGGGATTCGCAGGTGGTGACCACCTGTCCGAGTTGGTCGGTCAGTACCGCCACCACAGAAGCCAGTGCGCCTTGCTGGAAGCTGTCCGGGCGTTGGCCGCAGCAGTTCATCTGATCGAGCATATCGAGGAACAACACCCCGACAGAGTGCGCATGCTGCAAGCGCAGGAAATCGGCGTGCGGGATCGGGTAGTGGGTATCGCTATAGAAACGGGCGGCCAGGGTATTCATGCCACCTCCGCGACAGGCAGACGGCCCGCGAACGACAGCACGTAATCACGTACCAGGGCGCGGCGGGCGGCGTGTTCACAGGTGGCGACGGTGCGCAGCATGCAGGGCTGTAATGTGGTGGTGTTGCGGCGCACGGCAGCAAACAGGAAGATAAATTGCGGGTGTGACGGGGTGAGGGTAGTAGCCATAGGGGCAGCCTCCAAGGTTAACGAATTACCGCTACCACCGAAGTTTCCACGCTTATGGGTGGTAGCCCAGACGGGGGTGGAAATACCGGCAACCTTGGGAACCGGCCTGACAAAAGTCAGCCCCGCCTGAGCCACCATTGTTTGATAGCCACAGTAGCATAAAAACCACTGTGCAAAAAATGAGTGCACTAAGGCCACGACATAAAAAAACACGCATGGCGCGTGTTCTGTTGTCGCCAAGATTAAGCTCGGGTTTCCACGCCCGGCTGTCGATTTTGCGACAGCGCAAGGACTATAACGTAGGGCTTGCCGCCAGGGCAAGCCGGAAAACGCATACGGATGTTCAATCGATCGCATAGTGATCAACAGTCTGTTAAAACGGAGGTTTTGTAGCTGTCGGCAGCGTTGGAAAGCGGTACATGGCGCACTTGGGGCCGGTGGTAAATCGATGGCCCCTGGCAAGTAAGGGCAATCACGCCATGCTGGGCGCTGTGGCGTTCAGACAAGGCCATTTTAGGGTTCTTGCGTAGCATCAGGATAGCTTCTGCCACAAACAGGGCATCGCTGTGATCCAGGCTGAAGGTTTGTTGGCCGAGCGTCAGGAGCATCATACAGCGGCCTCCGGGTGACGGTTGGCGATACGTTCAGCCATCCATTCTTCAACCTCAGACTCAAGCCAGGCAACATTCTTACCGCCCAGGGAAATCTGGCTGGGGAACTGTGAACGTCCAATCATTTCATACACGGTGGAGCGGGAAAGGCCGGTGGTATAGAGCACCTCAGGCAGGCGCATAAAGCGATCGCGGGACGTGGGATCGGTCAGGGTTGGCGCGGGGGTAGAACGGGACGGTGTGGCAACTGCAAGCATGGTTATGCTACCTCGTTTGTATCCGGTGGTGACTCACCGGGACTGTGTGGACTCGTGTGGTAGCGCCCTATTATGTGAATATTTTTCATGATGGCAACAAGGGCTTGTTGTGTGGTGGAGAGCTATAACTGATTGTAAAACAATCAAATTAAAGAATTGGCAAACATTGGCAACTTAAAGGTAAACAGAGGCAAAAACATTAACCGCTAGAAGTGGTTAAGTGTGGATTAATAATATAAATAAACATTATTAAAGAGGGTTTTTAAGGCTAGCCAGGGAAAAGGTCAATTTTGGGCAGAGTGAACAGTAGTGAACAGTGAGTGATGAGTTTTACAGTAACTGTTCACTACTTTACTTACTGATTTAACTCTATTTTTTACTAAAGTGAACAGTAGTGAATAGTTTATATAAAAACTAAAATCTCGGTGGTGGTTTTCTGGGCGATTTCACGGGGTGTTGTCCTGCCGGTGATCCAACGGGCATTGATAGCGATGTTGTGCGGTTATCAACAGAATGGCGACACATTGACGAACGCCGGAGACACCACAATGAGTACCACGCTACCCAAGTCCATCACCCAAAAGCTGCAAGCGCTGCGTGACGCCCGCGCCGCCCACGACAAAAACGCCCAGGAGCTAACGGAGGTCGTAACAGGTATCGCCCGTTGCCATCAACAGAAGAAAGACACCGAGGTGGAAAGTCTCGAAGCGGAAAGCCAGTGGCGTACCCTGTTCCGCAAACTGCGTGGGGAAATGACCCCAGAGTTGCAAGCGCAGCACCACAGCCGGATCTCCAAGCGGGAACTGACCAAAGAGTTCGACGGCCTGATAGAAGAAATGGAGGTGGATAAAATGTATCTCCACCTTTGCTGTGGAACGACGGCCCCCAAGCTGGTCGACGCGCACCGAGAGGCGTTGAACGCCTTTGCCGAGCACGCAATGAGCCAGGCCGTGGACGCCCTGGGGAAAGCGCTCCTGAGTGCCGATGTTATCAATGCCTGCTCATTGGCAAAGAAAGCCTACAGTGTTTACCACGATAACCCGATGAGCGTGATTGAACAGAGCGTATTGGGGGTGCTGACTGCGCATGTTATTACGGCTACGGCGCAAAAGAACATTGAGCACCCGGTGCTGAGTGAAATCGGACTGGCACAGCCCGAGGAAACGGGGGTATTACCGGCGCTGCGCGACAGCCCAGTCAAACGCTGGCAGTTGGCAACGGAAATAGCGGAAAAACGCAAGAAATTTAAGGAACGGGGGATTAAATCATGATGCGTTGTCCGTTTTGCCGCAGTGGTTCACATACCCGCACCAGCCGGTATTTAACCGAACAGACCAAAGAGGCGTATTACCAGTGCCAGAATATCGACTGTTCCAGCACCTTTAAAACGCGGGAAAGTATTGAGCATGTTATTCAGCGGCCCTTGCCACCGGAAACTATTCCGGCACCGCCCCCGCCGGAACGCCGAACGTTAAACCGTTACAGTAACAATAATCACCTGCATTGATTAACCATCCCCGCATCTTTCACCAGGATGCGGTTTTTTGCTTTCTACCGCTCTCCCGAAAACAGCCTTTTTTCTGGCTAGCCTGCCTCAAACTGCGCGTGCATGCATAGAGTGCATGATTTTGCATGCGTAAAATGCGTGTGTTTAGCCTACCTTGCCCCAGTGCTGGCGCGGCCTCAAGCCCGCTATGCATCTGCATGAAATGCGACACATAAAGCGGGCAGGCGAGGCGGGGATAGCATTGCGCGCCTCGACTAAATGACAGATTAAAAAGGTATACCTCCTAAATTTCTCTTAAGAAGCGCTTGAACTCTCGGTCGACCACTAGCAGATGAGGTGAATTGTAACCCCGAGCGGTATATCTCTGGTAAGTAAAATCGATCTTCTATAGGTTGGTCTGTATCTTCATATATTACTCCTAACTCCTTCAATGAAGTAAGTAAAGAGAGATCTAAGCCTACTTCGAGAGGATTAAAAGGAACTTTTTTTAATTCAGGTTTTATGCTCTTAAGTTCATCAATCCATTGTTTTAAAGGTTTAATTTCTTTTTCTGCCTCATCAACTTTCTCTTGGCTGCACAATTGTAATGAACGTCTTATTGCTTCTGGTGCAAGAACTCTATCTGCCCAGAATTCAACCTTAATTCCATTTGAAGGTGCTTTGAGCATTACATCTGCTGAAAATTTCAAAAACCTTACAAGGTCTCTTGCTTGAAGTCGGCCATTCAAATCGCATAACGCTGCGAATACCCATCTTGCAGAATTCGCTTCTTTAGAATTATCCCTACCTAATTTTTTTCCCCATAAACGCTCAAGATTAGTTAGAAGGAAGTTAAGGTTGCTTGATTCAGCCTCTTTTTCATTTGCATTTATAATGCCAGATTTAGCACTAATCCAATAAGCTAAACGCAGGAAAGAATCTGGAGTCCATTCAAGTCTAAATTGTTTATATTTGGATATATATTGTGGTACATTTTGTTTTATCGTCGATTGAACATAGTCAGCTCGAGCAAAGCAAATAAAACCAATTTTTCTGTCGTGTAATTCAGAAATTGCATTAGGAAGATTCAATAAAGCTCTGATGGCTGCATTATGGTTTGGTTCTTTCTCTGGAGAGTGAAATATATCTTCTATTCCATCGATTAAGATGACAAAGGATTTTTTATTTTCTGATAAACGCTTGTTCAGTATTTCCAATGATAAGCCGGAGTTTTCAAATTCCTCCAATAACAACTCAATCCAAAATGAATCCCAGTTAGTATCATTATTAATTAACGCCTCGTTAATTTTCTTTACTGTATCAGTTAAATTACTAATGTTTTTAGCTTCTAAAGATTCTAAGCATAACTTTCTGTTTGCAGAGACATTAGCCCTTACACTCTCATGTAAATTTGTTGATGAAATCCAAGGGAATATTATTGCATCCAACGAACTGTCAATATCACTATTAACCTTTTTTAAGAATTTATTCCAAGTAAAAGCTTTAGATACTTGCAGGTAGGTAAAGGTTTTTCCAGCACCTTTAGCACCAATTGAAACTACGTTTGGAAGAGTATCTGAGTAGTTTTTTGCAAGATTTCGAATTGGGTCAATTACAAGCATGTCTTCTTCGCTCGTATTTTCGGCAAACTGGAAAGATTCGCAAGTTTCAAGAAGACTCTGAAGTTCTATTTTATCAGACGCTGTATCACTTACTATAGGCAGTGACTCTATTGTTTCTTTAAGTGAAGCAGACCACAACAAGGCTGTATCATATATACTTGATTTTTTTAATAAAGATATAGATTGCTTGATATTTGATATGCTCATTAATTCTTCATTAAAGTCAAATTCTAGACATTCTATTCCTTGGGTTACCAGATCGTCATTATCCTTTTCAAAAGGAGGGTAGGATTTATTTATTGACTCAATGGCTTCTGTATAGGCAGGAAGTTCTCTTAACATACTTGTTAACATGCTTATAATAACAGTTGGCTTGGTTTCCTCCCTGTTATTATCTTCGAGCTTACGGTGAGATATATGTATTCTTTTTAGAATTTCACTTATTCCCACTATGGATTGTTTGGCAATCGTTGTAACGAAGATATGCTCAATTCGAGGATCGAAAATTATTGGACTCGAAAGCTCGCTCAAGCCAGCTCTTAAGTCAATTAGTATAAGATCAACATTAAGCTTGATGCCAAGCTCTCTGATATAGTCGCTAAGAATATAAGGGTTTTCGATATTTTTAGATATATTTTCAGGTGTAACCGGCATATCCATAATAGATTCTAGGGATAATGCTGATGGCATTATAAATAGCTCTTTTGCATCACCGTCAATACTAATTGAAGTTTTCCTCAGCTCACTCGCAAAAAAATCAATTGTTTTACTCACTTCACTAGAAGAATACTGTAACGCTTCTAAGAAACTCGTGAAAGAGACATTTCCTTTATTTTCTTCCTCAAGCCAAAGCG
>NZ_JAELTL010000081.1:0-15991 GCF_016428815.1 Serratia sp. ASV30
CCCCCCCCCCCCCCCCCCCCCCCCCCCCCCCCCCCCCCCCCCCCCCCCCCCCCCCTTTTCACGCAGAAGACGGCATACGAGATGATACCTCCTGTCTCGTGGGCTCGGAGATGTGTATAAGAGACAGACGCTGTAGATATTAGCCGAGTCCCCATCAACAAAAGCGATAGAACCCTCGCCATAACGCCAGGCAGGGGTTGGCTCACATCTCAAGGAATCGATGAGCGATTTAAAGGTTACTTTACTTAATGAGCAGGAATAATCTGAGTCTATTAGAATCATTGGAATACTTACCTCCTGGTAAAAATAATCCATCCATATTGGAACGCACAGCATTCAGGAGCACCAATGACTGGCGACCCAATATCGTCTTTAATATATATCCAGGTTCTAATACCATAGGCAGAGCAAGCCAAAATTAATTTCCGGCTCTTTGATTTATGCAAAAAACTCTCTTATCACCTGGATAAAGTCATGACATTCCTTTACACCCAGCCTTATCAGTATATTCTTATAAAATTATTATCGTCAATCACTTTTATTGCTTACAATAACTATCAAACATCATAAAAAACATTCCTTATATTTTATAATCGCTTATAGATGGATTTATTCAAGAACACAATCAATTATAAGACAAAAAGAAAAAACAAAGAGAAAACTCCCATTTAAATCCGCTATGAACGGCAATACAATAACGCATGACATTCAACACAACCCAGCAAATCAATTATTAATCAGGATATCCAACCCCAATCAAAGCTTATTGTTACGCTTTGATTTTTATATTGATAAGTAGAGCTCTTTCGCGCGTAAATGGCCGTTCATCGGGACAGGTAGATATCAAAACCCACCAATCATCAAAAAAGAAGCGCTGACCAAAAGATACCGCCGCCAAACAGTCATACAGGATATAGGGTGGGACTGGAGGGTCTTTCATACCTGCAAGGAGGCGCTATGATAAAGCGCACTTTCTCCATTTTCATCGCCCAGCACGACCGCTATTTTGCTCATGGCTTTGCGTCGGACTAAACGCATTCTACTACTGACAAGAGATATCCCTACGCTGGTTGACAGCGATACTATCCCAACGACCGGGTTAGTGGCTATAAACCGCAGTATTGGAAAATAGCTAACCATTGTGCTTCATGCCCCCTTCTCTAATGCAGCAGCTTGCTTCTTTCAGCCCCCTTTCCTTACCGTTTAACCTCATCGATGTAACCTATTCAGTCTATTACAAGAGCAGTTTGCGTAATGCTTCCAATTTTTGGCTGTGACAGCCTATTGCCTACTGGGCTAGTATAGCGGCTGAAAAAGATCCTGATGCTTGCGGTACGTAAACCTAGGATCTTGCCGAGTTTGGCGCGGCTTTTATCCGCCAATCTCGTCATTGTGCTGGCTTTGAGTGACAAAGGTTTGCCAGCCTGTTTGCCGGTCATATATGCTCAATCCCTTGACCAACCGATTGATTTATTTGAGCAGCGCTTGCTGTTGCTCATCCTGAACGTTTTGGCGGTTTTTAATGAGGCGACGTGATACCCAATGACGACAACGAATATCACAATCAACTTTGAATTCAATGGATTGGAACAGTAACGTTATGACAAGCACCGAAAAACTCGATTCGCACACCCCTATGATGCAGCAATACCTGCGCCTTAAGGCGCAGCATCCGGAGATCTTGCTATTCTATCGGATGGGGGATTTCTACGAGCTGTTCTATGACGATGCCAAACGAGCCTCTCAGTTGCTGGATATCTCGCTGACCAAACGCGGTGCCTCCGCGGGTGAACCCATCCCAATGGCGGGCGTACCTCACCATGCGGTGGAGAACTATCTTGCCAAGCTGGTACAGCTTGGGGAATCGGCCGCAATCTGTGAGCAGATTGGCGACCCAGCCACCAGCAAAGGTCCGGTAGAGCGTAAAGTGGTGCGCATCGTTACCCCTGGCACCATCACCGACGAAGCCCTGCTGCAAGAGCGCCAGGACAACCTGCTGGCTGCCATCTGGCAGGATGGCCGTGGCTTTGGCTATGCCACATTGGATCTCAGCTCCGGCCGCTTCCGCGTTGCCCAGCCAGAAGATCTTGAAACCATGGCAGCCGAGCTGCAACGTACCAATCCGGCTGAGCTGCTGTACCCGGAAAACTTCGAGCAAATGGCGCTGATCGAACAGCGCCACGGTCTGCGCCGTCGCCCGCTGTGGGAATTTGAGCTGGACACCGCACGCCAGCAGTTGAACCTGCAGTTCGGCACCCGCGATCTGACCGGCTTTGGCGTCGAGCAGGCCCATCAGGCACTGCGCGCGGCGGGCTGCCTGCTGCAATATGTCAAAGATACCCAGCGTACTTCGCTGCCACATATCCGTGGCCTCACTATGGAGCGCCAGCAAGACGGCATCATTATGGATGCGGCCACCCGCCGTAACCTGGAAATCACCCAGAACCTGTCCGGCGGCGGTGAAAATACCCTGGCCGCCATCCTCGATCGTACCGTTACCCCAATGGGTAGCCGTATGCTCAAGCGCTGGTTGCATATGCCCACCCGCGACGTCCAGGTGCTGAACAACCGCCAGCAGGCCATCGCTGCATTGCAGCCATTGAGTAGTGAGTTGCAGCAACCTCTGCGTCAGGTTGGCGATCTGGAGCGTATTCTTGCCCGTTTGGCACTGCGCACGGCTCGACCACGGGATCTGGCACGTATGCGCCACGCCTTCCAGCAGTTGCCGGATATCCGCGCCCTGCTGGAAAACGCTGATGCACCACAGATGCAAAAGCTGTTGTCACAGGTCGGTCAATTTGACGAGCTACAGGCACTGCTGGAGCGCGCTATTGTGGAATCCCCACCGGTGTTGGTCCGTGATGGTGGCGTGATTGCTCCGGGTTATAACGAAGAGCTGGATGAATGGCGGGCGCTGGCCGACGGTGCTACCGACTATCTGGATCGCCTGGAGATCCGCGAGCGCGAGAAGCTGGGCCTGGATACGCTGAAGGTTGGTTTCAACGGCGTACATGGTTACTACATTCAGGTCAGCCGTGGGCAAAGCCACCTGGTGCCGATCCACTATGTGCGCCGCCAAACGCTGAAGAATGCAGAACGCTACATCATTCCCGAGCTGAAAGAGTATGAAGACAAGGTGCTGACCTCAAAAGGGAAAGCCTTGGCGATCGAAAAAGGGCTGTATGACGAGCTGTTCGATCTGCTGCTGCCGCATCTGGAGCAACTGCAACAGAGCGCCGGAGCCTTGGCCGAGCTGGATGTGTTAGCCAACCTGGCGGAACGTGCCGAAACGCTGAACTACGCCTGCCCGACCATCACTGAGCAGCCCGGCATTCGCATAGTCGATGGCCGCCACCCGGTGGTGGAACAGGTGCTAAGCGAACCCTTTATTGCCAACCCGGTTTCCCTTTCGCCGCAGCGCCGTATGCTGATCATTACCGGCCCGAATATGGGCGGTAAAAGTACCTATATGCGGCAAACGGCACTGATTGTGTTGCTGGCACATATCGGTAGCTATGTACCGGCGGCAAAAGCCACCATCGGACCGGTGGATCGTATCTTTACCCGGGTGGGCGCAGCAGACGATCTGGCTTCTGGCCGCTCAACCTTTATGGTGGAAATGACCGAGACCGCCAATATCCTGCATAACGCCACGGAAAACAGCCTGGTGCTGATGGATGAGATTGGCCGTGGCACCTCCACCTACGACGGGCTTTCCTTAGCCTGGGCCTGTGCAGAAAACCTGGCCAGCCGCATCAAGGCTATGACGCTGTTTGCCACCCATTACTTTGAGCTGACTACCTTGCCGGAGAAAATGGAGGGCGTGGTTAACGTGCATCTGGATGCGCTGGAGCACGGTGATACCATTGCCTTTATGCATAGCGTACAAGATGGCGCTGCCAGTAAGAGCTACGGCTTGGCGGTGGCGGCGTTGGCCGGTGTGCCACGTGATGTGATCAAACGTGCGCGCCAGAAGCTGCGTGAGTTGGAGAGCCTCTCCAGCCAGACGGCGGCGGGTACGGTAGATGCCACCCAGATGACGTTGTTGAACGACGAGGTGTCACCGGCGGTAGAAGCGTTGGAGACGTTGGATCCGGATTCTCTTTCGCCACGCCAGGCGTTGGAGTGGATCTACCGGCTAAAAAGCTTGGTGTAAGGCTGTTCCATTGACTTGGGCATATGACCCCTCTCCCACAGGGAGAGGGGATTGTCCGAGTTCGTTATCAATTGCAGACACTGGCCTAACCACGTTACTCGTCATCTCTCTTTTACGGAAAAACAGAACGATCACCGTACCTGATGACAACACCGTCAATCGCAGCAAATCGCAGGCATAAAAAAACGGTGAGCGTCATCAACGCTCACCGTTCTTATTTTATGGCTATAACGCGTTTATTCGCGGAACAGTGCCTCAATACTCAGGCCCTGCATTTGCAGAATTTCACGCAGGCGGCGTAAGCCTTCAACCTGGATCTGACGAACACGCTCACGTGTCAGGCCAATCTCACGGCCAACATCTTCCAGCGTAGCCGCTTCATAGCCTAACAGGCCGAAACGGCGAGCCAACACTTCACGCTGTTTGGCGTTCAATTCGAACAGCCATTTGACGATGCTCTGTTTCATATCATCGTCTTGCGTGGTGTCTTCAGGCCCGTTGTCTTTCTCGTCGGTCAGAATGTCCAACAGGGCTTTCTCTGAATCCCCACCTAACGGCGTATCTACAGAAGTGATACGTTCGTTCAGGCGCAGCATACGGCTGACGTCATCAACCGGTTTGTCGAGTTGCTCCGCAATCTCTTCAGCGCTGGGTTCATGATCCAGTTTGTGAGAAAGCTCGCGCGCGGTGCGCAAGTAAACATTCAGTTCTTTGACGATATGGATCGGCAAACGGATAGTCCGGGTTTGATTCATGATCGCCCGTTCAATCGTCTGGCGGATCCACCAGGTCGCATAGGTGGAAAAACGGAAACCGCGCTCTGGGTCAAACTTTTCCACCGCACGGATCAGACCAAGGTTACCCTCTTCGATCAGATCCAGCAGCGCCAGGCCGCGATTGCTATAACGACGGGCAATTTTCACTACCAGCCTCAGGTTACTTTCTATCATGCGGCGGCGGGACGGCACGTCTCCGCGCAGTGCACGCCGCGCAAAATAAACTTCTTCCTCTGCGGTTAGCAGAGGGGAGTAACCGATTTCGCCCAGATAGAGCTGCGTGGCATCCAATACGCGTTGGGTAACACCTTGAGACAACAGCTCGTCTTCCGCCAAGTCATTCTCGCTGGTCTCTTCTTCTACCTGCGCTTTTTCATCGAATGACTCAGCCTCCATGGCGTTCTCATCGAAATCTGCATCGTCATGTAACTCGTTAACTTTCAGCGTATTTTGGCTCATAAAGCGGCTCCTACCCGTGATACCGCGAGCAGAATACAACGCATTCTGCCCAATCTATCGCTGCGGAAGATAACGCAGCGGGTTTACGGATTTCCCCTTGTAACGAATCTCGAAATGCAAACGTACTGAACTGGTTCCGGTGCTTCCCATCGTTGCTATTTTCTGCCCCGCCTTCACTTCTTGTTGTTCCCGGACCAGCATGGTGTCGTTATGGGCGTAGGCACTCAAGTAATCATCGTTATGTTTGATGATGATTAGATTACCGTAACCCCGCAAAGCGTTGCCTGCGTACACTACACGGCCATCGGCGGTAGCAACAATCGGCTGCCCACGGGAACCAGAGATATCGATGCCTTTGTTCCCACCTTCCGATGAGGAGAAGTTATCGATGATCTTACCGTCAGTTGGCCATTTCCAGGTGCTAACTGGGGCGCTGTTGCTGGCGGTGCTGCTCGCCGGAGGCGTAGCGGCTGGTGCGGTAACAGGAGCTGCGGCTGAGCCTGCCACAACGGCTCCTGATGCAGGTAACATTTTACCTACATTCTGTTTACTCGAGTTATCAGAATACGCGTTCGTTGATTGAGAATCAACCGTTGCAGTTTGTATCTGAGTGGTAGAAGGTGGTTTTGACACCGTACCATTCCCACCCGCTAACATCCCACCGCCGCCGTTGGCAGAACCGCTCCCCAGTTGCAGGGTTTGGCCGACTTCCAGGCTGTATGGCTGTGGAATATTGTTGCGTTGGGCCAGATCGCGGAAATCGTTGCCGGTGATCCAGGCAATATAGAACAACGTGTCGCCACGTTTAACGGTATAGGTGCTGCCACCGTTGTAGCTCCCTTTGGGGATCGAGTTATAGCTACGGTTGTAAACAATACGCCCCTGTGGTGCATTACCGCCACCGGCGTTAGCCGATGCCGCGGCTCCACCACCACCAACGCTGCTGATAGGTGCCGAAGTAGAATTTTTATCCGAACAACCCACTAACCAAACACTTAACATCGTACACACCGCAACTCGGCGTAAAGAACTCATTGGGCTTCCCGTGCTCATGCTTCCCCCATGACAGCAATATCAAAAAATACCTTATACATCGTAGCCGAGCTTTATCGTTCTACAGCACAAGGTTTCCCCGGCCGATCCCTGAAAACCAGAAGATCACCCACCAGGGAGCTAAAAAACCGTGGCGCCAATGCTAGCCACATTGGCACGATCACGCCATAAGACAACTACATACTGGAACAATTCTAATGAAAATTAATATTATTCAACTTATTTATCCGTCATGTTGCTCTGCGTAGGCTAAGCCAGTTCGCCCTTGACCAAGGGAACGAATCGCACCGCTTCAACGGTATCGATGGAAAATTCACCGCCCCGCCGCTGAATGCATTGCAGTACCTGAGCCTGTTCGCCCACCGGCAACACCAAAATTCCACCGTCGTCCAACTGCTGCATCAACGCCTGCGGGATCTCCGGCGGCGCGGCCGTTACGATGATCGCATCAAATGGTCCACGCGACCCCCAGCCTTGCCAACCGTCGCCATGGCGGGTTGAGACATTGTGCAGATCAAGCTGCTTGAGACGACGTTTGGCCTGCCACTGTAGCCCTTTGATGCGTTCAACGGAGCAGACATGCTGCACCATATGCGCCAGGATCGCGGTCTGATAACCCGAACCGGTGCCAATCTCCAGCACGCGTGAGCTCGGCTGCAGGTTCAGCAGCTCGGTCATGCGCGCGACCATATAAGGCTGAGAAATCGTCTGCCCCGACCCAATAGGCAGGGCCGTGTTCTCATAGGCTTTATGGGCTAATGCTTCATCAACAAAACGCTCACGCGGTACGTTCTCGATTGCCTTGAGCAGCCGTTCGTCCCTGATCCCCTGCTGGCGCAGCTGTGCCAGCAGCGTTTGTATGCGTTTGTTCACCATTCCCCGCTAACCTCTGCTTTGGTTAACCATTTTGATAGCACATCTTGCGCCCCGTAGGCGGTCAAATCCACCTGCAAAGGCGTGACCGACACGTAACCCTGCTCCACGGCGGCAAAATCCGTGTCTGGGCCCGCATCGAATTTATCACCCGGTGGCCCGATCCAATACAGCATCTGGCCACGCGGATCCGGTTGGCTAAACACCTTATCGGCGGGATGCCGGCTGCCACAGCGGGTCACACGTATCCCTTTAATTTCCGCCAACGGTAAATCAGGGACATTGATATTTAGGATTTTACCGGTACGCAGCGGTTCTTGTTGCAGCGCGCGCAATATACGGCAGGTGACTACCGCCGCCGTCTCATAATGCTGATGACCATTGAGCGACACCGCCAAAGCGGGTAGCCCCAGATGGCGGCCTTCCATCGCAGCCGCCACGGTGCCGGAATAGATAACGTCATCACCCAGATTTGGTCCGGCGTTGATACCAGACACCACAATCTCCGGTGCTGGCAGCATCAGTTCATTAACGCCAAGGTAGACACAGTCCGTCGGGGTGCCCTGCTGCACGGCAATATCGCCGTTGGGCAACGTCAGCGTACGCAGCGGCGACTCCAGCGTCAGCGCGTTGGAAGAGCCACTACGGTTACGATCGGGGGCCACCACCTGCACTTCGGCGAATTCACGCAACGCCGCCGCCAGTATCTGGATACCCGGGGCGCTAACGCCGTCGTCGTTGCTCAGTAGTATTCTCATAATGAATTTAAACGACTTTCTTGATGAAAGCGATAAAACGAAGAGTTTGACTTACCTTGCTACATCCATCTGTTTTTAATGATATTTTCAATAGTAAGCCCAACCTGCCGTGTTACCCATTGTGACTTGCGTGGTACAGCAAGGCTTGCCTCGCTGTTGCTGATAGTATTAGCCAAAACAGCCAGCTATGCGATCTACTATACAATTCAACGGTCATCAGTGGCAAACGGGGCAGGATAGCCCCTCGGCAAAGGGGCCGGGTTGACTACCTGAGGTAGGGTGAGGGCCGACGAGTTCGCCCCTCCAGACTATTGGGTCGTGGGCATATAAACAACGCGCAGCTTGCCGGTGTAATCCCCCGCCGTTTTATCCGCCATTGAGAAGGCAGGCGTCGTCAGGGTCAGCGGGGCCGGCACGCAAAGTACCGCGGCTCCACCGCCAGGTAGAACCACCAGCCGCTGAATATTGCGGCGGTTGGTATCGCTCCAGACGATTTCTTTGCCATTGGCGACGTTTTGCACTGCCCCGGTGGTGGGATTGATCACGCTGACCTGGTAGTCCAGCCGGTCACGTGGCTTGGATTTATCCCCCCCATTACGATACAGGGAGAATTGCCCGTCTGCTCGCTCCGGTGCGGTGATGCCCTCATCCTGAAATAGCAGGCTGATGCGTTTACTGGCCGAGTTGTTGCCGTCGTAGAGGCACATATCCAGGCTGGTACTACCGCTAACGCTCTTGCCGCTACCAACGCCTGGCCGAGTTTTCAGGTTCAGGTTAACAACTGGTGCCGAAGTCGGGAAAGCGGGTAGATAAATCTGCTGATTACTATCATCCGTCACATTGAACACGATGTCCGCAGACCAGGTATGTAATTTCGTGACGTTCGTACACCCCTCTGCCGTACTGCTCCAGTCTCCCGAACAAGAAGTAATAGGCCATTGCATCAGGTCTTGTTTAAGCGTGGCCGTCCAACGTCCAGCACTTAACTTCTTCAGTTCTGCCTGAGGAATCGAAAACGTAAAAAAGGCCTCACAGGGCCCGTCAGCCTCAGCGCTACCAATAGTACCCAGAGTGCACTTCTTCCCGTCCGTCTTCGGTATCGTTATTCTGCTGCCTTCAATGACCAAAGAGACCACGGTTGTCGTTTCTGCCAAAGTAAAATTCAGCGTTATTTTTGTGGGCCTTACCGATGAATTATTCCAGACCGGTTTAGTCAGGCATGCACCATATTTTTTGTCGGTACGACTTTGGCAGACCAGAGTGTTACGCCCCCACTTTGGTTGATCATTTTCATCAAACCCGGCAGATAAATTATCCCAGATAACAACTTTTGCAGGCACAGAGTCCAGAGCTAGCCCCATGGTTAACACCGTATTTTGTGCTACGGGTGGTGTCGCAGCCAACGTCGCGGTGGGGAAAACCAACAACGCTGGCAGGAGCATTAAAGCATTGACGCTTATTTTCATTTTCAGATCCTTAATTCATGTTCATCGCCACCGGCACTCCAGAGCCATGGCCCTGCCGCACGGCCATCAATTGCGCCTGCTTCTGCTCGGCTGGCGGTATGTTAGCCATGGTCACCCCTGCACAGCGGGTGGTACCGACATAGCGCACCACGTCACGCATGGCCTGCACCTTCATGGCACACTGATAGAACTGCGAGCCACGCATCAGATACAGTTGCTTCATTGGCCGGGTGGTTTCCAGGCTAAAGCCACCTTCACCCAGCGGGGTCCAGGACAGCACGTTAAGAGGAATGCCGTTAACCAAAGGCCTATCCTGCTCATCCAGCATTCTGCCCAACCAGGTGTAGCGCGAAGTCACCTCAATATTCCGGCGCAGCACTTTCCCCGGCACCATAAACGCCATACGCGTTCCCGCCCCTCGGCGGATCTCGCTGCTGATACCGGCAGGAGCGCTAAGTGATTCGTTGATATCAAAGGTGGTTGGCTGATAGCCCGGTACGGTAAACAGTGCCCGGCTGTTGCTGCGTACGTCCGTCTGGCCGCTGCCGTCTACCGCTACGCTGATCAATGCGGCACGGCTCTCTTCCCCTGCATCCACCCCAACCGTGATCGCGGAGGCCGGGCGGCCATCTCCCCAGCGTCCCCAATAAAGTCCGCTGCGATCGACCAACAAAGAAGAGCTATAGCTGCCGCTGCTGCTGAGCGTGTGCCGGTTCGCTACCTTGTCATAGGCGTCACTGACGGCGAAGCTGCCGTTACCGTACTGCCCACCGGCACGGGCGTAGGTTGCAGCGGTCAGGGTCTGGCTATTGACGCCATAAATCGAAGCCCCCATCTCATTTTGCCCGCTCTCATCCATATAGCGGCTGTAGTTGGCGTTATAACTGAGTTGCCCTTCCCCACGCTGGCTATTGCGATAGTTGGCGGCCAGAGAGGTAGTGCTGTTAGTGGCACCGCCACGGCGCCCAGAGAACGATAGGCTGACGGTGAAGTAGCCGCCTTTGTCGGTTCCCTGCTGGCCGCTATCATGGCGCCTGAAAGCGCTGACTCCGCTGTTGATGTTAATGTCGTTGAACGCAAAGGAACGGCTGACCCCAATCTGCCAGGTTTGACTACGCGAACGCGTCGTGTAGATCTGCTCCCAAGGGGCGACATCCTGATGGTGGTCATCATTGCCAGACAGTTCACTGCGATAGCGGTAACGCCCTCCACTGCTGTTAAGCGAGTAGCCAATATTGGCAAACCACTGCGCGAGCGGGACTGAAAGCATCAGGTTGGAACTCTGGTAACAACCGCTAAAACCATAGTTTCTCTGTTGAGAGCCGCAGTCAGGCACCGAGAGGGCCGAGCGGTAGAAACTCAATGAAAAACCGTCGTTATAGTTTATTTGCTGAATATTTCCCCGTGTCCCCTCGCTACCGGCCAGATAACTGGCGCGAGCCGTCATGACGCCATCCAACGGGCCACTGTTAAAACCATGGCTCCAGTCCGCCGCCCCTTCCCAGTAGTGTACGTCGCTCAATATCGTGCTACCCGCAGTCAGCGACAGCGAATCGGTCAACGGAATACGCAACCCGCCTTGCACCACCCGCCGATCGTCCGCCATAGGATGCGTATCGTGGTCTACTTCAACCCCGGCTTGCAGGAACCACTGAGGGCCATTGAGCTGAGACACACCGGTGTTGGTATAAGGAACGGTTTCTGTCCTGACTAACTGGTTATCCTCATAGATCCGCAATGTGACGGTATAGCTGCCGCTGGGGAAGGTACGCGTATCCAGTTCCTGTGCCCCGGCATTCAGGTAAAAGGAAGACAGTAACTGTTCGTCACGATAGGCGTCGATGCGAGCGTTGCGCGAAAGGAAGACCGAGACCGGGGTCCCACGGGAAACCAGGCTCTGGTTGACCCAGGCCGTGGTCGAACCAGCCCGTAACCCACGGATCTTGCCAATCGGCAATTGGCTCAGGTTGATGTTGCCCCCCGCGTTGCTGAAGATGTCACGGGAGTCCATCATACCGCCTTGCAGATAGAGGCTTTTCCACAAGTCCTGCCGAAAATAGGCATTATTCATCTCTATCTGCTGATGGTTGCTATGGCGGTAGCGCTGCCCCGTATAGAACCAGTCGGCATTAAGATAGCCATTTTCAGTGACGCCCAGTGAGCCAGTCCCCTGCAGCGACAATGACTGATAGCTTTCATCAGCAACAAAATTGAGGTTTTGCTGATGGATCAGCGCATTTTCACTTTCTGCTGTCGCCTGATAGAAACCGCTACCGACAGCTTTTTTCGGGAGGTACTGACGGTCAAGGAACAGGTTAACCCGGGAATTATTCTCGTCATAGATGATGCCAACCGTCTGGGTTTCCAGATAGTCGCAACTTGGCGCGTTACCATTACCGCTGCAGGCAAGGTTGCCATTACGCGCGAGCGGTTGCCCCAGCGCTGTCATCAGTTGTGCACCAAGCTCAGGATCGTCGTTGAACTGTTGCTTCACGGCATCAGCCAGTTCCGCTGGCTTTATGAAGACAACCTGTTCCAGATTAATATTGGCTTCATAAAGCCCGAGAGACTTGCCATAAAGGGAAACATCAACCCAAACAAGCTGCCCTTGTGCCAAGGCCTCGAAGCCTGGTGGAATTTTAGGGGTAGCCGACGAATCGTGTTGCATAATCATAAGGCCTACCAACAACCCTGCAGATAGGCTAGCGCGAAAAGCCATTATTCATCCCTGATAAAAATGGGGCTAAGAGCCCCATAAGATATGAAAACAAACTTTTGAATTGGGTCGTCTTAAGGAGCCTTGGTCGCCTGAGTCACCACCAGGCTAACAATGCCGCTGTAGGTGCCAGTGGCGATAGTGCCTTGCGTGGTCTGGGCAAAACGCAGCGGCAGAACGTCTGAACCATTTTCGATTCCCGCAGGGAACAGGGTCGCCGCTTCCAGCAGTTGGTTGGTGGTGGTCAGCACCGTTCCACCCAGGCTTACGGTCAATGGGATCTTGTTAACCCCATTGACATCCGCCAGGCTCGCGGCTCTGACCAGGCGAACGTTAACGCCTGCGGTAGCGTTGTTAGACCAGACCTTGGTGTTCAGGTTAAAAGGCGTCAGGCCTTTGCCTGGCAAATACTGCATATCGATGCTGCTTGGCAAACCGGTATTATCAGGTTGCGTCATATCAATCGTCGCATCCACGTTGGCATTCACAGTAATATCTTTCTGCACTGCCTGAACTGAAAATACGGCAGCCATGGTTGAAACGATCAGCAGTGGTTTAATAAACTTTTTCATAAAATCTCCATTTTATTTTATAAATAACATCCAACTTTACTCACCCCATAAGATCGGGGCTCTACATGATTTGACTCCACACTTAAAGCTTTACAGACAAATCAATTTCTTCAACGCGCTTCTTAAGCCAGTTAAAATAACGCGCTTTATATTTCTTCCCTGGTATTACCATTAGCGAGGCAATTTTAAGCTCGGTACCGGGATATATCGTGGTGGTTTCTTTTTTCCAGTTGCAAACACCGCCCTGGTCACAAACCCCCACCTCTCGTAGCGGAATACGCAACGTACCGTCATTGATAACCTGGCCGCGCTGTGCATCCAGCGTCAGGCTGGCAATGGCCTTTTTAGGTGCAACGTGGACCAATGCCCCCCACACCAGGTTGATGCCTACCTTGGTCGTGGTCATCTGCGGGCTGGCAGCGGCAACGTTATCTTCTAATTCCGGCACGCCTTCAAAATAAACTCGCCAGGTGGTTTCTTTTTCCGGTAACTCCAGGGCGACCAACCGTACAAGGCGTTGGCTACCTGCCGAAATAGCCAATTTTTGCGGCGTTATCACCAGCGAGCTTTGTCCAAATTGTTCAACGTCCGCTTCTTGTTCTTGTTTAGTGCCAGGATTTAGTATTTGTTTTTCCATTACCTTGACGAATTGCACCCCGTCGCTTTGGGATATAACCCTTATTTGCGCGGCTCCAGTTTCGCCGATCCCGACTTCCATAGGATAAACGCTCATATTGGCCAATACACAACCTGGTAAAAAACAAAAAATAGCAACACCACTCAGGCGTTTAATAATATTGAGCTTCATGATTAATCCGTAATGAGAGTCTCTTATATCAAACTTTAAAACACAGCCAACTCCAGCCACGCTTAGTCTCGTAAAATTCGCAGCAAGTATAAAAACCAATGAGCACGCAGATCAACTTAATAATTATAATAATAACAACAAGAATAAAGGACTCGGTAAGCCAATGATAATAAACAAGATAATTTTTAATTATAACAAACAGAAATAAACAAATTATAATATTTAAGGTGAATTAGAAGATGAGGTTTTAATCAATGGCGCAATACGGGGGAAATTAGCTTGGTAAGCCAGGACAGTGACAGCATTTTCGCTGTCTTATTCAGTTCAGGCAGAGTTCCTTTCTGCCTGAACGAGAAAGCAAAAATTGATTAAGCTAACGGCTACTCGGCAATATCCGCGTCACTGCTAACCAATTGCATTATTTCGCGTACCACGCTGGTAGCGAAACTGCCTGCCGGTAACCAGAAACGTAATTCCACGGTGACATCATCCCACCAGTTCCACTGCATTTTCTGCGGCTGTAGCAGCAAGGCCCGTCGTGCAGGCTCTACGCGCTCACGCTTTAACAGACTCAGCAATTCCGGCTGCTGCGCCAGGCAACTTTGTTCAAACTCCAGTACCTCTGCGGCAGTTCCCGGCTCACCATCCCCCGGCAATGGAGCGGTGATCATCAGTTCACCCGCGTCTAACCGTTGTTGCAGGGTAGCTAGCTCTTCCGCTTTGGCCACGAACCAGCTCCCGCGGCCAGCCAGCTGTAACGCATCCCCCTCCAGCACCGTTTGCTGCTGTTGGTTAGCCAAACGTTGGCTGGTAATGAGGTTGAACAACGCACTGCGGCTGGCAGACAGGTAGAAGCTACGTTTGCTGCGCTCCTTGACCCGGATCTCATCGTTGGCCCAGCGACGTGCCATCGTCAGGTTGTTGCCACCACGGCCAAAGCGCTGGCTGCCAAAGTAGTTCGGCACGCCGTCCGCCGCGATGGCCTGCAAACGCTGCTCCACTTCTTGGCGATCGCTGATCTGGCGCAGCACCAGGGTAAATTCGTTACCCTTCAACGTACCGATGCGTAGCTTGCGTAGGTGGCGAGCGGCCTGTAGCACTTCGCAGCCTTCCAACGCAAACTGGCTGAGATCGGGAGATTCTTTCCCCGGCAGATGCAGACAGAACCACTGCTCGGTGACCGCATGGCGATCTTTCAAACCGGCATAGCTGACCGAACGGGCATGAATGCCGGCAAACTTCGCCAGAGAGTCCGCCACAAACTGGGTGTTGCAGCCGTTCTTGCGGATGTTCACCAACAGGTGCTCACCTTCGCCGTCCGGCGTAAAGCCCAGATCCTCAACCACCACAAAGTCTTCCGGGTTGGCTTTCAGCACGCCGGTAGCCGCTGGCTTGCCGTGCAACCAGGTCAGATTAGCCATGTCCATGCGTTATTCCTTGATCAACAGGGCAACCGCTTCGCAGGCAATGCCTTCGCCACGGCCGGTAAAGCCCAGTTGCTCGGTGGTGGTCGCTTTGACGTTAACATCGTCCATATGGCATTGCAGATCTTCCGCCAGGAAGATGCGCATCTGAGGAATGTGTGGTGCCATCTTCGGTGCCTGCGCAATGATGGTGACATCCAGATTACCCAGACGATAGCCCTTGGCACGAATGCGTTTCCAGGCTTCACGCAGCAGCTCACGGCTGTCTGCCCCTTTGAAGGCCGGATCGGTATCCGGGAACAGCTTGCCGATATCCCCCAACGCCGCCGCCCCCAGCAGGGCATCGGTGGCTGCATGCAGCGCCACGTCACCATCGGAGTGAGCCAGCAGTCCTTTTTCATAAGGAATGCGAACACCGCCGATCACCAACGGCCCTTCGCCGCCAAATTTATGGACATCAAAACCGTGACCGATACGCATGATGCGCTCCTTTAGTTGTTCAACTGAGTCAAATAGAACGCCGCCAGCGCCAAATCCTCTGGCCGCGTCACTTTAATATTGTCCGCACGCCCCGCCACCAGCAACGGATGATAGCCGCAATGCTCCAGCGCCGAGGCTTCATCGGTCACCGTAGCCCCTTCATCCAGGGCACGTTGCAGGCAGAGTTTAAGCAGTTCCAGCGGGAACAGCTGTGGCGTCAGTGCATGCCACAAATCCTGGCGTTCGACGGTGTGCGAGATGATGCTTTGGCCCACCTGCGCACGCTTCATGGTATCACGCACCGGTGCAGCAAGAATGCCGCCGACCTTACTGTGTGCCGTGATCGCGAGCAACCGCTCCAGATCGTCGGGATGCAGGCAAGGGCGGGCAGCATCGTGGACCAAAACCCAGTGTGCGTTGCCTGCCAATTGCAGCCCGGCCAGTACCGAA
>NZ_JAELTL010000082.1:0-15650 GCF_016428815.1 Serratia sp. ASV30
ATCACCTGGGCGACATGGACTTCAAAGTGGCCGGTAGCCGTGAAGGTATCACCGCGCTGCAGATGGACATTAAAATTGAAGGTATCACCCGCGAAATCATGCAGGTGGCTCTGAACCAGGCCAAGGGTGCGCGTTTGCACATTCTGGGCGTGATGGAACAGGCTATCAGTACGCCGCGTGGCGATATCTCTGAGTTCGCACCACGTATTCACACCATCAAGATCAATCCAGACAAGATCAAAGATGTGATCGGTAAAGGTGGCTCAGTCATCCGTGCGTTGACCGAAGAGACTGGCACCACGATCGAAATTGAAGATGACGGTACAGTGAAGATTGCTGCAACCGATGGCGACAAAGCGAAGTTCGCTATCCGCCGCATCGAAGAGATCACCGCTGAGATCGAAGTTGGCCGTGTGTATCAGGGTAAAGTGACCCGTATCGTTGATTTTGGTGCCTTCGTGGCCATCGGCGGCGGTAAAGAAGGCCTGGTGCACATCTCTCAAATCGCCGACAAGCGCGTTGAGAAAGTGACCGACTATCTGCAGATGGGTCAGGAAGTGCCGGTTAAGGTACTGGAAGTTGATCGCCAGGGCCGTGTGCGTCTGAGCATCAAAGAAGCTACAGCGCCAGAATCCGCTGCGGCTCCTGCACCAGAAGCAGAATAACTGTATCAGCAGTTTTACAGCTCCCTGCCGTTAGGGCTGGGGGCTGTCCTTATCACGTGGGTAGGATACTCGCGTATTAGCAAGCGGAGGACAGGACGTTCATCCAATGTTTGTCTTCGGGAGTGGGAAATGAAGCCTTTCTTGCGCTGGTGTTACGTTGCGACAGCACTATTGCTGGCAGGATGCAGCAACCATGATTGGCGTAAAGACGAAGTTCTGGCTATTCCGTTGCAGCCTACGCTGCAGCAGGAAGTGATCCTGGCGCGCATGGAACAAATACTTGCCAGCCGGGCATTAACGGATGATGAGCGAGCGCAGCTTTTATATGAGCGCGGTGTGCTGTATGATAGTCTTGGTTTACGTGCACTAGCGCGCAATGACTTTTCACAAGCGCTAGCGATACGTCCTGATATGCCAGAAGTTTTCAACTACCTGGGCATTTACTTAACGCAGGCAGGCAATTTTGATGCTGCCTATGAAGCGTTTGATTCTGTACTAGAGCTTGATCCAACTTACAATTACGCGCGTTTAAACCGGGGCATCGCACTGTATTATGGCGGCCGCTTCCCGTTGGCGCAGGATGATCTGCAGGCGTTTTATCAAGACGACCCAAACGATCCCTTCCGTTCGTTGTGGCTTTACCTGGCGGAGAGAGAAATCGATGCCAAGAAGGCCGACGTAGCGCTCCAGCAGCGTTATGACAAAGCGGACAGAGGGCAATGGGGATGGAATATTGTCGAATTCTACCTGGGCAAAATCAGCGAAAAAACGCTGATGGAACGCCTCAAGGCAGATGCAACGGATAACACTTCGCTCGCTGAGCATCTCAGTGAAACTGACTTCTATTTAGGTAAGCACTACCTAAGTCTGGGGGACAAGGACACCGCTTCGGCGCTGTTCAAACTGACGGTGGCTAACAACGTTCATAACTTTGTTGAGCACCGCTATGCATTGTTGGAATTGGCGCTGTTGGGCCAAGAACAAGACGACCTATCGGAATCGGACCAGCAATAGCTGACGGACACTTATCAGCCTGATTTACATTGGTTTTTTGACCAAAGTAATCGCCTTAACGGGCGAGGGCTTTTTTGTCTGTTTTATAATCTAATTTGAGCCGGTTCACACTTTTCAATGAAAATGACTGAAAATTTTCTCGACGAGTTATGTAGACTGGCTGCCATTATTAATGAGGCACGTGTACATGACTACTGAGCTTGAAACCTCTTTTGCTGACCTGGGGCTGTCTGCTCCGATCATTGCTGCCCTGACCGATCTGGGCTACGAAAAACCATCACCGATCCAGGCTGAGTGTATTCCTCACCTGTTGAACGGCCGCGACGTGCTGGGCATGGCGCAGACCGGTAGTGGTAAAACTGCGGCGTTCTCGCTGCCCCTGCTGCACAACCTCGATGCAGCCCTGAAAGCACCACAAATCCTGGTACTGGCTCCAACCCGCGAACTGGCGGTTCAGGTCGCTGAAGCCATGACCGATTTCTCCAAGCACATGCATGGCGTTAACGTGGTGGCCCTGTACGGTGGCCAACGTTATGACGTGCAGCTGCGCGCTCTGCGTCAGGGCCCGCAAATCGTAGTAGGGACTCCGGGCCGTCTGCTGGATCACCTGAAACGTGGCACCCTGAACCTTTCTGGCCTGAAAGGCCTGGTTCTGGACGAAGCCGACGAAATGCTGCGCATGGGCTTTATCGAAGACGTAGAAACCATCATGGCTGAGATCCCGGCTGAACATCAGACCGCGCTGTTCTCTGCGACCATGCCGGAAGCGATCCGTCGTATTACCCGTCGCTTCATGAAAGATCCACAGGAAGTGCGCATTCAGTCTAGCATCACCACTCGTCCGGACATTAGCCAGAGCTACTGGACCGTGCAGGGCATGCGTAAAAACGAAGCGCTGGTGCGTTTCCTGGAAGCTGAAGACTTTGACGCGGCGATCATCTTCGTACGTACCAAAAATGCGACCCTGGAAGTGGCCGAAGCGCTGGAGCGCAGTGGTTACAACAGCGCCGCACTGAACGGTGACATGAACCAGGCGCTGCGTGAGCAGACCCTGGAGCGTCTGAAGAGTGGCCGTCTGGATATTCTGATCGCCACCGACGTTGCCGCTCGTGGCCTGGACGTTGAGCGTATCAGCCTGGTCGTAAACTATGATATCCCTATGGATTCAGAGTCTTACGTTCACCGTATCGGCCGTACCGGCCGTGCTGGCCGTGCTGGCCGCGCGCTGCTGTTCGTAGAAAACCGCGAACGCCGCCTGCTGCGTAACATCGAACGCACCATGAAGCTGACCATCCCTGAAGTAGAACTGCCAAACGCAGATCTGCTGGGTGAGCGCCGCCTGGCCAAGTTCGCCGCTAAAGTTCAGCAGCAGCTGGAAAGCAGCGATCTGGATATGTACCGTGCGCTGCTGGCTAAGCTGCAGCCGGGTGAAGACCTGGATATGGAAACGCTGGCCGCTGCACTGCTGAAAATGGCACAGGGCGAACGTCCTCTGATCCTGCCACCAGATCCAGTGTTCAAACCACGTCAACGTCGTGAGTTCAACGATCGTGACGAACGTGGTAGCGACCGTCGTCGTGACGCACGTCCAGACAGCCGTGAAGCTGGTGCCGAGCGTCCACGTCGCGAACGCCGTGACGTGGGTGAAATGCAGCTGTACCGCATTGAAGTTGGCCGTGATGACGGCGTGGAAGTTCGTCATATCGTTGGTGCGATCGCTAACGAAGGTGACATCAGCAGCCGTTACATCGGTAACATCAAGCTGTTTGCTTCCCACTCCACCATTGAGCTGCCAAAAGGCATGCCGGGCGAGATCCTGAATCACTTCACTCGCACCCGCATTCTGAACAAGCCGATGAACATGCAACTGCTGGGCGATGCACAGCCGCATGAACGTCGTGAGCGTCCTGCCGGTGGTAACGGTGGTGAGCGCCGTGGCGGTGCCCGTCCATTCAACGGCGAGCGTCGCGAAGGTGCACCAGCACCACGTCGTTCTTTCGGTGAGCGTCGTGAAGGCGGTAATGCTGCCGGTGGCGAACGCCGTGGCGGTAACTTCAACCGTGACAAGCCAGCACCACGCCGTGACGATGCAGCAGCTCCTGCCGCACCACGTCGCCGTTTCGGTGATGCATAACCATTGATTTGACCGTTTACGGTTAATCAGCTTAAAAACCAGTCTTCGGACTGGTTTTTTTTTGCCTGGTATCTCAGTTAATACTGCTAAAGGGCGTATCATTCGCAAGGTTTATCTTACGGATGCACAGGAGCTGCCGTGAACTGGCAACAATTCAAATCTCAATACCTGGTGCGCTTTTGGGCACCCTTACCGGCGGTGATCGCAGCCGGGATCCTCTCGACCTACTATTTCGGCATGACCGGCACCTTCTGGGCGGTAACCGGCGAATTTACCCGCTGGGGGGGCCATATCTTGCAGTGGTTTGGCTTTCATCCCGAGCAGTGGGGCTACTTTAAGGTGATCGGCCTACAGGGCACACCACTCGATCGTATCGATGGGCGCATGATTATTGGCATGTTTGCAGGTTGCATCGCCGCCGCGCTGTGGGCCAATAACATCAAATTACGTATGCCGCAGCACCGCATCCGCATTGCACAAGCGCTGCTGGGCGGCATTATTGCCGGTTTTGGCGCGCGTTTAGCGATGGGGTGTAACCTGGCGGCCTTCTTTACCGGTATTCCACAGTTCTCGCTACATGCCTGGTTTTTTGCGCTGGCAACGGCGGCCGGTTCTTACTTCGGTGCCAAATTCACCTTGCTGCCGATGTTCCGTATTCCGGTCAAGCTGCAAAGAGTGAAAGCGGCCTCACCATTGACGCAAAAACCTGAGCAGGCACGCCGTCGTTTCCGTTTGGGAATGGTGGTTTTCTGCCTCATGGTGGCTTGGTCATTATGGACGCTGTTTGATGCGCCGAAACTCGGTATCGCCATGCTGTTTGGTATCGGTTTTGGCCTGCTGATTGAACGGGCGCAGATCTGCTTTACCTCGGCGTTCCGCGATCTGTGGATCACAGGCCGTACGCATATGGCTAAAGCGATCATTATCGGCATGGCGGTCAGCGCCATCGGCATCTTCAGCTATGTGCAACTGGGCGTTTCGCCGAAGATCATGTGGGCCGGACCCAACGCGGTACTGGGCGGCCTGCTGTTTGGCTTCGGTATTGTGCTGGCTGGCGGCTGCGAAACCGGTTGGATGTATCGTGCGGTGGAAGGACAGGTCCATTACTGGTGGGTGGGGTTGGGCAACATTATCGGCGCCACGCTGTTAGCCTACTACTGGGACGATCTGGCACCAGCCCTGGCGACCAACTACGACAAGATTAACCTGCTAGACACCTTCGGGCCGATCGGTGGTTTGCTGGTGACTTATCTGTTACTGGCCATCGCCTTTGCCGCGATGCTGTGGTGGGAGAAACGCTTTTTCCGTGCCAAGCCAGATGCGCAGGTGGTGAACTTAAGGAGTGAAGTATGAAACAGACCGAGATCGTGCCGGATTACCGGTTGGATATGGTGGGAGAGCCTTGTCCTTATCCGGCGGTGGCCACGTTAGAGGCTATGCCGCAGCTGAAACCGGGCGAAATACTGGAAGTGATCAGTGACTGCCCGCAGTCGATCAATAATATCCCGCTCGATGCCCGTAACCATGGCTACAAGGTGCTGGATATTCAGCAGGATGGGCCAACCATTCGCTACCTGATCCAGCGCTGAGCCCCCTCACCCCAACCCTCTCCCGAAGGGAGAGGGAGCTGATAGCCCCTGCTCGTTTGGCCGTAAAGAGATAATCCCAGCAAACCCGAACGCTTTCTCATCCAAGGTGAATCACACTAATTTCAAACATACTCGATCGGTTCCCTCTCCCTGTGGGAGAGGGTTAGGGTGAGGGGCGTCACCAATATATAACCCCTATCCCTTCACTAAATCGCCTTTCACCCCGGCAACAATCTCAAACGACCGTAAACGTGCCTGATGATCGAAAATCTGGCCGTTAACCATGATCTCATCCGCAGCCGTCTCGCGCAGCAGGCTTTGCAGGCCATGGCGGATGGTGCTTTCGCTACCGACGATCGACATGCGCAGAGCCTGATCCACGCCATACTGCTCGCCTGCGGTCCACAGCGCGTGGATATTATCGACCGGCGGCGGCAGTGGACCAGGCGAGCCACGGCGCAGGTTGATAAACTGCTGCTGCATGGAGGTAAACAGGAAGCGGGCGTTTTGGTCGCTGTCTGCGGCGACCACGTTGACACACACCATCGCGTGTGGCTGCTGGCACTGCTCAGACGGCGTAAAGTTCTCACGGTACACATTCAGTGCCTGGAACAGCATATCTGGCGCAAAGTGCGAGGCGAAGGCAAACGGCAGGCCGAGCTGTGCCGCCAATTGTGCGCTGTACAGGCTGGAGCCCAACAGCCAGATTGGTACATGTAGCCCTTGGCCCGGCACGGCCTGTACCGCTTGCCCCGGTTGTACTTCGCCAAAGTAATGTTGCAGTTCCTGTACGTCACGCGGGAAGTTGTCTACCTCGCCTGAGAGGTGGCGTCGCAGTGCCATCATGGTGCGCTGGTCGGTACCCGGTGCTCGGCCAAGACCCAGATCGATACGCCCAGGATAGAGTGACTCCAAAGTGCCGAACTGTTCGGCGATCACCAGCGGCGCATGGTTTGGCAGCATCACGCCGCCTGAACCGAGGCGAATGCTCTGGGTGCCGGAGGCTAAATAACCGAGTAATACCGACGTCGCCGCACTGCCGATGCCGGTCATATTGTGGTGTTCCGCTAGCCAGTAGCGCTGATAGCCCCACTTTTCGGCATGTTGCGCCAAATCCAGCGAGCAGTGAAATGCGTCGCGCGCCTTGGCTCCCTGAGGGATCGGGGATAAATCCAGTACCGAAAGTGGTACCCGTGTGTGTTCAGTCATTTCATCGTCCATTGTGCTTATCAGGTTGATCGCTTAAAGGGCGATTGCAGGGATCTGCAACTAAAAAAGCAATTATGCTTTTTGTGTTAAAAGCATAATCGAAAATACGGTTATAAAAGGGGATATATGTGCTCGCAATATCCTTATGAGAATAATGGGTTTTTTACAGCTATGATGGTTTTTGTTTGCACGCTGATGTTCAAGGGGCTGAAGTAATGAAAAAGAAGACGCTGTTTACCCTGCTGCTGATGGGGATAGCTATCGCCATGGCGGTGCTATTCCGCGCGCATAATCAGGATTTGTTGTTGCAGGGCGAAGTGGATGCCCCCGAAGTGATCGTCGCTTCCAAAGCCAAGGGCCGGGTGATAGAGCGCCTGGTAGAGCGTGGGGACGATGTGAATACCGGGCAACTGCTGCTGCGGCTGGAGAGTCCGGAACTGATGGCCCAGCTACGTTCGGCACAGGCTTCGCGGGATGAGGCCCAAGCGCAGTTGGATGAATCGCTGCATGGCACCCGTGAAGAAAGCATCCGTAACCTGCGCGCCAACCTGGCACAGGCCGAGGCGCAATACCAGAATGCCCAACACGATTACGACCGTAACCTGAGCGTCGCCAGCAAAGGCTACGTATCCAAATCTGAGTTGGACAGTTCACGCCGTGCGCGTGATACCGCCTATCAACAGGTGCAGGCTGCCAAAGCCAATTTGGACGAAGGCATCAATGGCGATCGCATCGAACTGCGGCAGAAATATGAAGCTGCCCTGCGGGCGACTGAACAAGATCTGCTAGAAATTCAGGCCCAGACCGACGATCTCCTGGTTAAAGCTCCGGTTGATGGCGAAGTGGGGCCGATCCCGGCTGAAGTCGGTGAGCTGCTCAACGCCTCTAGCCCATTGATGACGCTGATCCGCGTACCGGATGCCTATTTCGTGTTTAACCTGCGGGAAGATATTCTGGCTCACGTCCGCAAGGGGGATAAGGTCCAACTGCGCGTCCCAGCGTTGAAAGACCAAACGATCGAGGCCGAAGTGCGCTATATCGCCCCGTTGGGGGATTACGCCACCAAGCGTGCCACACGAGCGACCGGTGACTTTGATCTGAAAACCTTTGAAGTTCGTTTGTATCCGTCGCAGCCGATAGATGGCCTGCGCCCAGGGATGAGCACCTTATGGCAATGGAAAGAGTAAGGGCAGGCTGGCGCTGCTTCAGCCACGCGTTCAGTAACGAGTGCCGCATCGCTTTTCGCCGGCCGGTGGTTCACTGGCTGGGGTGGATCTTCCCGTTGATCCTGTTTGGCCTGATCAGCAGTAACTTCTCGGAAGGGACCTTGCTCGATCTGCCGGTTTCGGTGGTGGATAACGATCACAGCCCGCTATCCAAAAACCTGATCCGCAAGCTGGATGCGGGTTCTCATGCCCATGTGCAAGCCTATGACGGCGGTCTTGATGAGTCGTTGCGCCGTCTGCGTAGCGCGCAAGATTATGCTTTACTGTCTATCCCGGCCGATTTTGAGGCGGACGCGCTGGCGGGCAATCAGCCGAGCGTGGTGCTCTATTACAACGCGCTGTTTTACGGTGCTGGGCTGTATTCTACTCAGGATTTCAGCGGCCTGATGGCCGAGGCCAACGCCAATTACCGCTCGATCATTGCCGGGGCCATGGGCAAGTCGCTGCCGCCGCTGGCGGATGTCACTCTCAACTACGGCAGCCTGTTCAATGCCAGCGGCAGCTATATCTATTATCAGCAGTTTGCCGCCACCATTCATATGCTGCAGCTGTTTGTAGTTACCTGCATGATTTACGTGATGGCACGCAGTAAATCTTTGCTGAAAGCCAAACCCTTTAGTCTGGCACTGTTGGGGAAACTGGCTCCCTATACTCTGTGCTTTACTACCTTGCTGATGGTAGAGATTGCCGCGCTGGTGGGCATTTTTGACGCTCGCGTCAGCGGCAACCCGCTGTTTATGCTGATGATTGGCTTCTTCTACGTGATGGCGGCACAAAGCATCGGCCTGTTGCTGTATACCTTTACCGGCAGTGCCATTACCGCCTACACCCTGATTGGCATGTTGGTGAGCATTGCACTGACTTTCTCTGGCATGGCAGTGCCCGAGCTTTCCATGCCGCTACCGGCGCGTATCATCTCCAATATCGAGCCTCTTACCCACGCGCTGTACGCCATGTTCGACGTCTTCCTGCGGCAGGTGCCCGCCAGCGCCATCCTCAGCGTATGTGCGCTGTTAGTGGTCTACCCGTTGGTGACCGCACTGTTGGTGCGTAAACGGCTGCTGAAGCGGCTGGCAAAAGAGGAGACGGTGGGATGAAAAGCTATTGGCTCACTTTCCGAAAAGTATTGACGAGCATGTTGGAACGGCCGATGTGGCTGATGCTGATCCTGTCGCTGTGCATCATGAGCATGGTTTATGCCAACCGCACCGTGTGGGATCTACCGGTGGGGGTGATCGATCAGGATCACAGCACCGCCAGCCGCCAGCTTATCCGCCAGTTGGATGCCACCCCGAAGATCGCCATCCAAACCTACGACAGCCTGGATGAGGCGAAACGCGATCTGGGTTGGCGCAAACTGTTTGCGGTGATCATCATGCCGGTGGATCTGGAGAAGAAGATCCTCAACGGCAAAAACATCGAGATCCCGGTGTTCGGTGATGCCACCAACCGGCTGGCGAACGGCCAGATCCAGCAGGACGTAGTGGCGGCCTACCAGCAGTTGCTCGGCCAGTACAACACCTCACTGTTGATGCGCAGTGGTTTCAGCGAACGGCAAGCCCAGGTCATACTGACGCCGATCCAAGGCCAAACGCTAGACGTATTTAACCCCGGCATCAGCTTTGCGGCGATTATCTTCCCAGGTTTGTTGGTGATGTTATTGCAGCACTCGCTGCTGATCGCCTGCGTGCGCGTCAGCATTGTGTTGAAAGGAACGCCGGGCGGCAAGCCGTCGCTTCCTGTTTATTTGGGGGGGCTATCGGCCCTGCTGCCGATCTGGCTGTTCTTGTCGATTGTGTTATTTGTGTTGTGGCCCTGGGTCTTGGGCTATCGTCAGACTGCAGCAATCCCCGAGATCTTGCTGCTGACCTTCCCGTTCCTGCTTGCGGTGCTTGGGTTAGGCAAGCTGGTGACCGAATGCTTGCGCAGCGTGGAGATGATCTACCTGACGCTGTCGTTTATCACCACCCCGGTGTTTTATCTTTCTGGCACCATCTGGCCGCTGCAAGCGATGCCGCAGTGGGTCAGGGCGATCTCCTCGATGATCCCCTCAACCTGGGCGACCAAAGCCATTGCTGGCGTGAATCAGATGGGGCTATCGTTGCGTGATGTCGGCGGGGACGTTGCCATGCTGCTGTTATTGGGGGCGATTTATACGCTGATTGGTATTGGCGTTGGAGCCGTGCGTAACCGCGTGGGGCTGCGTAATCTATTTCGTAAACGTCGGACTTCCTGATAATCATGGGGCCAGAATGCTGGCCCCATAGTGATTACTGCACCAGTTCCAACCCGGCTACGCGCCGCCAGTAGCCGTTGCATTCGGCATGGTCGGTTAACGTCAGTGGCTGCTTGCCTTGCTCATTAGCCCGGAAGCTGTCGAGCACCGCCAGTGTTTCGATGCCCTGTGGCGACAGACGTACAATATCCACCACCCTCTGCATACTGGTCAGTTCGTTGCCCAGGTTGTAGCAGTAGCCGCTCATGGTCTGGATACCGTTGAGCACAAACACCTGTTGGTTCTCTTGAGAATTGACGATTCGCCCCTGCGGATATTTGATGCAGCAGGTTTCGCATTCATCCTTGCCCCGGTTTTCTGAGCGGGCAGTAAAACAGCGCGCCGAATAGGCCAGTGGTAAATGACCGTAGCTCAACACTTCCACTTCAAATCCTTGGCGGAACCCCAGTTCATCACATTGCTGCAGTAAATTGGTCAGCCAGTCCCGTGAAAGCTCTACCGGCATGCACCAGCGCATCATGCCCTGCTTGTGTAGCAGGCGCAGAGTGTAGGCGTTGTAGCAGTTGAGGGCATGCCCGGCGACAAACGGCAAACCGCGATCGGCAGCCATATTCACCGTACCAAGGTCGTTGGCTTCGATCAGGAATTCGCCGTTCTCCACATAACGCTTCAGCTCATTTAGCTCTGAAGGTGCCTGTAGCAAAGCCAAAGTGGAAATTACCACCTGCTTGCCAGATTTGGCGATCTCCTGTGCCAGCGCCAGCCAGTCAGCTACTTTCATCTCACGCCGTTTGGTGCAGACGCTTTCGCCAAGATAGATGATATCGGCACTGCTGCTCATCGCCTGCTGATAAAAGGCCTCTATCTCGCTGTTTGGCCAGTAGTAGAGCACCGGGCCTAATGCATATTTCATGGTTTCTCCTACTGCCATTTGCGGTGGTACGCGCCAAGCGTGGTCTGGGTACCTTCGGACATTGCGCCGAGCGTTTCCATCCAGGCGGCGTCTGCTTGATAGCCAGCCGGGTTGGCCATACAGCGATCTATGGCCTGGCGCCAGACGCGCGCAACCTGGCTGACATAGGCAGGGCTGCGTTGACGGCCTTCAATCTTCACTGAGGCAATATTGGCAGCCAGTAGCTCCGGCAGCAGCTCCAGCGTATTCAGGCTGGTGGGTTCTTCCAGCGGGTGATAGAGCACGTTATCCACCAGATAGCGGCCTTTGCACAGCGTTGGGTAACCTGCGTTTTCGCCGTCCTGATAGCGATCGATCAGCACGTCATTCAGGCGAGATTCCATCCCCTGTGGCGTTTGTTGCCAGCGTACAAAGCGGCCTGGTGAGCAGGCGCCCACGGTGTTAGGCGATTCCCCGGTCAGATAAGAGGAGAGATAACACCGCCCCTCGGCCATGATGCACAGGCTGCCAAAGGCGAACACTTCCAACGGCACCGGGCTGGTGCGCGATAATTGCTTCACTTGGTGCATCGACAGCACGCGCGGTAGCACCACGCGGGCCACATCAAAGTGGCGTTGATAAAAACGGATGGCTTCTTCATTGGTCGCAGAGGCTTGCACCGAAACATGGCGCTCCACCTGCGGATAACGTTCCGCTGCGTACTCCAGCATTGCCAAATCTGCCAGGATCAGCGCGTCGGCACCCAACTGGGCGGCCATATCCACGGCTCTCTGCCAGCGGGCATAGCCATCGGGGTGAGCAAAGGTGTTGATGGCGATATGTAGCTTGCGGCCATGCCGGTGCACATAGTCTGCCGCTTCCTGCAGCTTCTTCTCGGTAAAGTTCAGCCCGGCAAAGTGGCGCGCATTGGTATCGTCTTTCAGGCCGATGTAAACGGCATCTGCGCCATTATCTACCGCGGCTTTCAAGGCCGGCAGGTTGCCAGCGGGGCAAAGCAGCTCCATAGATCTATCCTGATTCCAGCTATACACCTGGCCAGGTATACGCTGTGATAAACGTTGCCGGGCCATTGATTCGCCTGGCAATGATGTAAATGGGGAGACAATTTTAGTGAACCCGAGGTTAACAAGCTTTGATTTGAGGCAGCTTCTGGCGTATTGATATTCAAGCGGTAACTTGAAATCTGTAGGGCAAGATGAGCGTTAATTGCACCATTTGTTGATATAGACCGGTTACGCGTAGCCGCAATGTGGCAAAATAACCTCAGACTGAGTGGAAAGGAGTGAATAACAGTGTTGGAAAAACTACGAGCACGTATTGTGCGTCAAGGGCCGTCGCTGTTGCGCGTACCGTTAAAATTCACGCCGTTTGCTCTGCAGCGTCAGGTTTTGCAACAGGTGCTGAGCTGGCAGTTCCGTCAGGCGCTGGCTGAGGGGGATCTAGAATTTCTCGAATCGCGCTGGTTGAAGATTGAAGTACGCGATCTGGCACTGCAATGGTTTATGACGGTAGAAAACGATAGGCTGGTGGTGAGCCAACAGGCTGAGGCAGACGTCAGCTTCAGCGGCGAAGCCAACGATCTGATTTTGATTGCGGCACGCAAGCAAGATCCCGACACGCTGTTTTTCCAGCGTCGGTTGCAGATTGAAGGAGATACCGAATTGGGCCTGTATGTAAAAAATCTGATGGACGCTATCGATCTGGATGCGATGCCTACGCCGTTACGCGTTGGGTTGCTGCGATTAGCGGACTTTGTGGAAGCCGGTTTGCAGGAGGGCACGGCGCAAACTTCCCGTGTGCCGCAGCCATGTTGATCCGCGTTGAAATTCCGGTGGATGCCGCAGGTATTGATGCGCTGCTGCGTAACGCCTTTGGCCGTGATGACGAAGCCGATCTGGTGCAACAACTGCGTGAAGACGGGTTGTTGACGCTGGGCATCGTTGCTACCGACGAAGAGGGTGGAGTGGTCGGTTATGCCGCTTTCAGCCCGGTTGACGTTGCGGGCGAAGATCGCCAATGGGTTGGACTCGCGCCGTTGGCAGTAGAGGAAAGCCTGCGTCGCCAAGGGCTGGCAGAAAAGCTGGTTTACGAAGGGCTGGATGCGCTGAATGAGTTCGGCTATGCCGCCGTGGTGGTGCTGGGCGAACCGGCTTACTACGGGCGTTTCGGCTTTAAAACGGCTGCCCAGTTCGATCTGCATTGCCGCTGGCCAGGAACGGAAGCCGCATTCCAGGTTTATCCGTTGGCGGAAGATGCACTGAGCGGTGTGAATGGGCTGGTGGAGTATTCTGTGCCCTTTAGTCGCTTTTAACTACCGGCAATAGGTATTCCAATGAGAGGGGCGGATTAACTATCAGCTCCTCTTTTTGCTTTTTGCTCAACTGCTTCACCCGATACTCCAGCCGCAACGCCATTGAGCGATCCCCCACCTGACAGTGAAATACCAGTTCCAGCTCCCCTTTGCCACGTAGGGCTTTGGCCCCTTTACCGGCCTGATGCTGCGCCGCTCGCCGGGCGACGTCTGTCGTGATCCCGGTGTACAGCATCCCGCTTGGCATTCGCAGCATATAGAGATGCCAGGTTGTTTCAGTCATAACGGCCTGCGTAAATTTCTAGTGATCATTCTGGCGGATGGACTGCGCTATTTTTCAGCGTTACCCACCAGAGTTCAACAGATAAATGACCAAGCTGTGAACCATCTGTTTACTCAAGGTTGAGATATCCAAGTTTGTCTAGCTGGCTCTTAAAGTCATCAAGCTGTTGCGCCAAAAATGTCAGAGCCTGTGAGATTGCGTCCGGGTTTGGCGCATTTTCGCGACACAGGGCATCTAATTGATTACATATGCTCACAATGTCATCTTGATGAATAAAACTAAATGGGCCTTTGAGTCTATGTATGGTTTCAGATAGTAACAGCCAATCCCCATTCTGTTGGTGAAGTTGTGCTTCGAGTCGATCGGCCAACGTACTTTGCCAAAGTGACTGCAAGAATATCGCGACTGCAGATTGCTGATTTGCCAAAGCTTCCAGTAAACGTTGTTGTAGACCTTGCTCTAAAGAAAGTTCAGTGCTGGGGTTAAGGGGGGATAGACAAAACTGTGGCAATATTTCGGCCCATTTCGCCAGACCTATAGGCTTACGTAAACAAAGATCCATCCCCGCAGCTATTGCCTCGCCAAATATTTCAGGTTCTACAAAAGCAGTTAAACCAACGATCGGGACTCTGGTTTCTCCTCGTATGACTTCACGCTGGCGTATTTTTTCTGCCAACGTCATTCCTGACATTATTGGCATAGCGACATCGGTGATGATTAAGGAAAATTTATTATTAGCCATCAATTCCAGAGCTTGTACCCCGTCATTTGCAGTCGTGACGTTGGCACCGAGTTGCTGCAATTGAGTAGATAGCAATATTCTATTAGCAGAATGATCGTCAACGATGAGTATCGGGGGAGACTCCGGCAATGATTGCACCGAAATGGCTGCGTCAATTGGCAAAGCATTCTCAACGGGTTGCACCGCAGGAAATGTGACACAGACATGCAGTTGTGTACCTTTACCCAGTTCGCTGTTCAACGTAATGTAGCCTGCCATCATATCCAATAGGCGTCTGCTAATGGTTAAACCTAAACCGGTGCCTCCGGAATATCTTGCAGTATCCTCAATCTGAGTAAATGGTGAGAACAATCTTGGAATGTCCGATGTTGCAATCCCTACGCCCGTATCACTAACTTCGAATGTTACTGTTATGGAATCGCTATCAGGTTTTCTATTGGCCGTGCATTGGAAGGTAATCTTTCCTTGCCGGGTAAACTTCACCGCATTGGACAGCAGGTTGGCTAAGATCTGGCGCAGTCGCAAAGGATCCGCCAGTAGCCAACAATCTGTCGCATCTCCGTTGAACTCCAAAATAAAATCAAGACCTTTACTCTTGGCCATAGGAGAAAACATCCGTTCTAACAATCCAAGCTGTTCAGACAGACAGACAGGTTGTGGTTGCAAAACCATTTTATCTGCTTCAATCTTGGATAAATCCAGAAGATCATCAATAAGCATTAATAAATGTTGAGAAGATTCATTGGCAATTGTCAATTCATTGCGTTGTTGCAGCGCTAATTCATTACTGTGTAGCTGCAATTCCAACATGCCAATGATCACGTTCAACGGGGTACGAATTTCGTGACTTATCGTAGACAGGAAAGTTGACTTGGCACGATTCGCCTTGTCGGCGAGTTCCTTAGCCTGGCGCAGCGCTGTCTCAAGACGTGTACGTTCGCTGATATCCAGCCAACCGCTTAACATACCCGCAATATCGCCAAGGCTGTTATAGAAAGGAATGCTCCAGGTATATAAATGACTGGTTTCATGTTCGGTAGTAAAACTCAAGTCTTTAAAACAGGCTTTTCCGGTATCCCTCGATTGATGATAGATCTCTCTGAGTTGAGTGAAGAAATGGGGATGCTCATTAAGTATGAAGAGAGTGGGTTCATCAGCATCGGAGGCTGGGATTTGCAATAGCTCCATAAAAGCTGGATTGCCTGATTCTATTTGAAAATCAGCTTTCACGACAAACATTGCTAATGGTAAGCTGTCTCTTATACACATCTAAAAAGGGGGGGGGGGGGGGGGGGGGGGGGGGGGGGGGGGGGGGGGGGGGGGGGGGG
>NZ_JAELTL010000083.1:0-15256 GCF_016428815.1 Serratia sp. ASV30
CCCCCCCCCCCCCCCCCCCCCCCCCCCCCCCCCCCCCCCCCCCCCCCCCCCCTTTTAGATGTGTATAAGAGACAGGTTTTGAACAAGGCCTGTGAAGCGGTTCTGATGTTTCCATAATAGATAATCGCCTGAAAATCCCTGAGCTGATTGATTTTTGGAAGTTCTTTCATAGTCCACCATCTATTTTCAGACTAAATAACAACTTGAGAGTGAATAAATTTAAGCTTAGATGCTGAACCCAAAAATGTAAACACCAACTATTTTTGTCTCACAGAATCCATTTAGTCTTCGGTAATATTATTAAATATCAATTTATTACAACAAGATAGCGGGAGGCGTAACGATTTATGCTCATGTCACTTCAAGTTGCGGCTACTCACCACCGCGGCAACTTGAAGGACGACGGGTAAAGCCATTGATTATTCAACCTCACTGGACCAAGGATAGATCTTACATTCCCTTTGCAGTTTATCTATCATGGTCCTGGCATGCATCGTCAACGGTAAACGATGAGAGTAGATAAAACTGTAGGACGCATCGGGTAGTTGCTCTTCGATCGGTATTATGCACAACTGCTGGCTTAGATAAGGTACCTGAAGCATCTCTTTCGCGGCCACTGTCAAAAAGCCAGCATTCATCACCATTTGCAACGTGATGGCCGCCGTGTCCCCCCGGATAATGGTCTGTGTATTCTCTTCCCCTTCGGGGAACAGTAGTGCATCAAGTTCACCGAAGTAACCAATTTTCGCCGTGGGTAAATACCATTTGGCCTGTTTGAGCTGGCTCAGCGAAGTACTCTTAGCCAATGGATGATCTCGGTGTGCCACCACGGCAAAAGGAGTGGTAAAGAATGGCTCTTCAATAAATTCGCTAGCCAGGATCGTTTCAGGCGACGTTGCGCCGATGACAAAGTCTAATTCCCCTCCCCTCAGTGCAGGTAATAGCTCGGAAATTTGTCCTTCCGTAAGATTGATGTTGACCTGCGGAAAGCGTTTATTAAAACGCTGGATTGCAGCTGGTAACATGGTAAAAAAGGGTAACGACGAACTCCCCAACTCAATGGTTCCCTGAGAGGTGGCGCTAAGTTGCTTTGCTTCATTGACTGCGCGCTCCAACTCTTTCAGCACCAATTGAACTCGGGGTTCAAAAAGCTTCCCTGCTTCGGTGAGTACCACACCACGCGGCCCACGCATCAGAAGTGAAGTGCCTAACATTTTCTCAAGTTCATTCATTGACTGTGTCAATGCAGGCTGTGTCTGATGCAGGGCCTTGGCTGCAGCCCGAAAACTCCCGTGTTCGATAATCGACTGGAATACTTTAAGCTGGTTAGGCTTGGGCAGATTTTTCATAACGATGATATCTGTTTCTCACTATATTAAAGATTTTTATATTCCATTATAGGGACATAAAACCCTCTTAAGACAAAACCGGTTAGGGAACGACGCTGCTATTAATTCGTTTTTATCTTAGTTAAAAACAGGCAATGACAAGATAAAACGAGATATTGATGGCTGATGCTGTCATGGCAACTCCCCACAAAGTTGACGGTTAATGTATTAGGGCATATGCCTTAAATTCATCAGTAACGAACCACCACCAGCATTATGCTACTTTCTTTCCCTTTTATACCCATAAATTTATATTGCCGTACTACTTAATGCGCTATCTACTCTTATTTGACCCAAGGTCCTCCCCCAAGATGAAACCCTCTTGTTATATTTTCTTTTACCTATCAAATTCACTAAGGGACATAAGGAACGGACCCCCAGTTTAGCCAAGGCTGCACGTTTATGATGGCTTACTGTCCTGAAATTTAGTTTCAAGTCGTTAGCTATCTTTCTAGCGGTATCACCATCCAGCAGCATGCGCAGAATCTCTAATTCACGCGGTGTGAGCATAGTTGAACTTTTACCGAAGATTTTCTCATTATTTGCGGTAGTGCTCAGCAATTCCCTGCTTAACTCATCAAGCGTTATTGTCTTATTCAGTATGATACTGACGTTTCTCAACCCACTAAAGTAACATTTAAGTGGGTTGACATCGGCTATATCACTTATCATTACAACTTTGCTATTGGGATGCATTTTCGGCAAACGCTCTCCAACAAGTTGCAAAAGTGAGGCCAAGTTATAATCACGGTTACAGACCGTTAGGATGACTAAATTTACTACCGGCAAGGCATTTAAAGCATCCTCACAGTCTGAAAAACTGTCACTAGTATCTACAATATCAAGAGATACTGACAAATCTGTATCTTTAATTAATGCTTCTAACCCTGTTCTCATAAAATTACAGGAACATTGCAAAACGACTTTTTTCCTTCTCATTACTTCCTCGTGTTTTTTTGAGATATGACGTTTTTGGTAAGACTTTCTTCTTTAAATCTGCACTCTCATTGCTACTTTCATTACTCTAGCAGCTACGATATTTAGCGGTTGGATAGGGTTGCCTCTCCCTGTAAAGAAAGCCATTAAGGACATATTGTATATGCTAATGGCTTTAGTTAAAGACGAATCCATGCAATAACAAATGTAATCCTAGTTTTATTTATAGCCAGTATAAGATTTTACTTGGTCGTTGTGAAGGAAGTATTTTCTATCGGTGATAACTAAAAGTAATGAATGTTAGGTATAATAATAAATACTAGGGGTATTAGAAATAATTATAAATAATCCTCGTTGTTTTATAAGGTTTTTATTTTTTAAAATAACTTATTTTTATCACCAATAGAAAAAACTATATTTACAGAGGTTATATTTTATCTCTATGCTACACCTCATTAAAATGCACTTCACTTAAAAAAAGAACATCATCTCTTTATTTTATATAGGAAAGATTAAGCATAGTCTTCTTATTACTGATAATTCGGTGAGAGAACACTCTATTTGGTGGTAGGGGCTCTTGTTCTACAACTAACGTACTTATTCTAAGCGTCTTTTTACAATCACAGTGCCTTGTTAACTGTAATTAAGGAATGTAAATGAACAAATTTATTCTGTCTGCTATTGCAGGCGTCCTGCTCTCTTCTGGTCTGGCGCAGGCTGCTTCTGACGGTACCATCAATTTTCAGGGGCAGTTAAGTAATAACACCTGCGAAGTCATTGTCAACGGCCAAGCTAGCAACCCGATTGTTACCCTGCCAATTGTTAGTATTGGTCAACTAGGAAGTGCGGCACAGACGGCCGGGCTCACCGGTTTCACCCTGACACTGGCCAACTGCAGTGGTAGTTTGCAAACCGCCTCCGCTTTCTTTCAAGCTGGTGCTGCGGTAGATGTTCTTACCGGCCGCCTTAATAACACTGGTACGGCACAAAACGTCAGCCTGCAATTGCGTGATGGCACCAGTACTTCTCAAACGGTGATCAAAGCGGGTAACGCGGAACAGATCAACGGTAACTCGTTTGTAAACGTCAAGTCTGGTAGCACTAACTTGCCCTATTTTGTTGAGTATTATGCTGAGGGTACAACCACCCCAGGCACCGTCGTCAGCAATGTTGTTTACTCTATTCAATACAAGTAATGCCTTGAGGGAAGGGCTCCCCTCCCAAATAATCTACTTCAGGAGACTTTATGTGTTTTCCCTTTCATAACATTTTACGAGTTGCTGGCTTAGCCGTGGTGGCCCTATTCAGTAATCATAGTTTGGCAAGTATCGTGATTAACGGGACACGAGTTATTTATCCTTCAGATCAAAAAGAAGTCAGCGTCAGACTTAATAATACGGGTAATTCTCCCGTTTTGATCCAAAGCTGGTTGGATACGGGTGATATCAATGCCAAGCCGGCAGCGATTAAGGTTCCCTTTATACTGAGCCCCCCAATAAACCGAGTAGAGGGAGGCAAGGGCCAGACGTTACAGATTAGTTACTCAGAGGGATCGTTACCCATGGATAAAGAGTCGGTATTTTGGCTCAACGTACTAGAGGTGCCCGCCAAGAAACAGGCAAAATCTGATGAAAACTACCTGCAAATGGCGTTTCGCTCACGCATTAAAGTCTTTTATCGCCCAGCAGGATTGGCAGGTAACGCGAATGATGCCGCTCAGGCAGTCACTTGGAGCGTAAAAGGCAGCAGCCTGCAGGCATTCAACCCAACACCCTATTATGTGTCTTTTGTCAGCCTGATGGTAAATGGCAAAAAAATTGAAGGCGAAATGGTAGCACCGAGATCTACCCTGACCTTGGCAGTACCCTCTAATAAGGGGGATACCGTGAGCGGTGAATTTGTTAACGACTACGGTGCCGTTAATTTGTTTAACGCCGAAATTAAATAGCCTTGGTTAAAGTTATATGCTTAATTTTTTTAATTGGTTCAGATACAGCAAAGTGATTGCTGAAACCAATAGTAACCTGTCGCTGGCGGCGTCCCGCTTTTCCTCTGATGGTTATCTGGATTTTATGACTGCCATGGAAAGCCGTGATGCGGTAACCAGAGGGGATTCACCTGAATCGGTATCACGTGCCAAAAATCGTTTCACCGTCACGGCAGACAGGGGCTGGCTGAAGGCTGGGGGCAGTGAATATATGACCCTACCCCAAAATCCTGCTCCATTCAGAAACAGAATTCCGGCATGATAAACACTCCCCTGAGTGGAGGTTGTGCCGATGAAAAAGTCGCGATTCACCGAAGAACAGATTGTCTTTGCCCTGAAACAGGCCGAGCTAGGTACATCGGTGCCTGAAGTCTGCCGTAAACTGGGTATCTCTGATGCCACCTTTTACACGTGGCGTAAAAAATACGGAGGGATTTCCCCTTCAGAGCTGAAGCACATGCGCCAGCTCGAAGAAGAAAATCTCAGGCTGAAAAGGCTGGTTGCTGATCTGAGCCTCAACAAGGCGATGCAGCTGTGACCTTCATGATTAATTACTATTAAACCATAGAGGATTATCTTGGGCCACGTAACTGCAGTATGTGCCAAGCTGTAGGGATAACAGCCCCCAGATCAAAGTGATCAGACAGAAAATTACGTGTTATCCAGGTTGCTGAAACTATTGGCATTCGCGGAATGCTGGTACATGCGTTATCCGTTGAGGCCAGAGAATTCCGTATGCGTGTGGGATTTGAACCCTCCCCCCCTTGAGCCGATGATGTTGATGATAACGTTGGGGGACTAGATCGAGAGTCTTTAATGGGGAAGAGGCTCGCAACTGATTTCTTGAAGCTTTATTGCGACTCTTCCTCAACGGACTACTCGGCGTAAGCCGGTTGAAAAACAGCATGCCCGATTTGACGCGCTGCATCGAGATAAGCCTTAGGCTCCCCCAGTTCTGGCAGCAGTAGCATTTCAGATGTCTTAACCGAAGCGCCACAATAATCAAAAATACCGTGCGTTATCTGCGCGTTAAAAGCATCGGTAAAACCATGCCGGTCATAGACGCCTTTGCTTGCCGCCCCCAGGGCAACCAGATGAACCGGTAAATGCCCCAGTTTTTTGACCACTGCCCCATCTGCCGTCTCTTCATAAGCCCAGCCATTGGAAAACACGCGGTCTATCCACCCCTTAAGCAAGGCAGGCATAGTCCACCAGTAGATTGGGAACACCAGAACCAGGGCATCCGCAGCATCAATTCGTGCCTGTTCTGCCAGAATATCCGCTGGAACAGTGGCCGTTTTTAAAAATGCGGCGATATCAGCGGCACCGTACACCGGATTGAAACCTTCCTGGGTAAGGTCGGCAATTTCAAACGTATGGGCGGGATCGGTCGCCGTTATCCCTTCGGCGATGGCTGCTGCAACACCATGGGTTAATGACGTATCGAGAGGATGAGACACAACGATGAGCGCGTGCATTGGGTGACTCCTATTGTCAGGGCGAGGTATAAAACGTACTCTATATACCAACAGTAAGTTACCATCGGTAAGTTACCTTTAGTATATAACACTGTCAACGGGTAAATATTGCCATGATCTCCAAACCACATTCACGAGTTCGGCTATCGAGAGAAGAGCGTTATCAGCAGTTGCTGACAACCGCATGGGAAATCATTAATGAAGAAGGCACCGAAGCGCTGACGCTCGGCCACCTGGCAGAACGCTCGGGCGTCACCAAGCCGGTGGTGTATGATCACTTCACCAACCGTTCGGGCCTGTTTGCCGCGCTGTATCAAGAGTTTGATAATCGTCAGACTGCACGGATGGATGAAGCTATCCAAAATACCAAACCGGAGCTAGAAGCCTTAGCCTCGGTCATTGCCACTTCCTACATTGAGTGCGTGCTGCTGCAAGGCCGTGAGATGCCTAGCGTCATGGCTGCACTAGCCGGTACTCCCGAGCTTGAGAAAATCAGGAATGATTACGCCGTGGTGTTCATCGAGAAATGCCGCCAGATCTTTACCCCCTTCTGCTGCGATAACCAACTTCAGGATGCCGCGCTATGGGGTATGCTCGGCTCTGCAGAAGGGCTATCCTACGCCACCAGCTGTGGTGCGATTACGGCAGCCCAGGCTAAGGAAGAGTTATTCGGCATCATTATTTCGATGGTGCAGCGAAGTGGCGATCGGCAGGATATGGCTATACCATAATAAGCACAGCGTTACCCCTCATCATGGAAGAGAGTTATGACGACGATCGTTACCCACGCCGCAGTGCCGTTATGCCTTGGTTTAGGGCTGGGCCAGAAAATCATACCGGCCCGCTTGCTGCTCGCAGGCGTGGTTCTTTCTATGCTGCCGGATGCAGACGTATTAGCGTTTAAATTCGGCGTGGCTTACGGCAATCAGTTTGGTCATCGCGGTTTCACGCATTCACTGCTGTTTGCATTCCTGATGCCTAGCTTGGCACTGCTGTTCTACCGCTGGTTCAAGGCTAACCCCGTCAAGACCTGGTTGTTTCTGTTTATCTCGCTGTTATCCCACAGTTTGCTGGATTCGGTGACCACCGGAGGCAAAGGCGTCGGCTGGCTGTGGCCATGGAGTGACGAGCGTTTCTTTGCGCCCTGGCAGGTGATCCGCGTAGCGCCGTTTAGCCTCGAGAAATACCTGACTCCTGCTGGGCATGCGGTGATCATGTCGGAATTACTGTGGGTTTGGTTGCCTGGAGCCATCTTGATGACCGGCATGATAGCGCTGCGTAAGTTCATGCAGCGCAAGTGAGAGATTGATTAGGTTGGTAAGCGGCTTAACCGACAAAATCAATTCTGGTCAGCATCAGCGTGCCTTGTTGCAGAGTAAACTCTACACGCATACCTCCCTCACAGGCTTCTGACAACCCAGGGATCAGCAGGTTGGAACCCGTGCCGATAAATACGGCAAGCGTTCCGTCCTCAAAATCACCCGAACCGACCGAATCGCAGGTGCCTTCAACCAGCACTTTCTTCGCCCCATCATTGTAATAGAACTGCCCGTCCTCCTCGGCTGGGAAGTATTTTCTGGCCTGCTCCAACGGGGTTAATGAATTTACCCGGAAATCAGTCACCTGCTTTTTAGTGAGGTTGACACCCAGCAGCGGTATTTCCTTCAGACCATCCCTGATTTGCTGCGCATAGTGGTCAAACAACGCAGGGGTAATGCTCTGTTGATGTTCATCAGGCGTTCCTGCCAGGAAGGTATCAGCGACGTTCTCAAGCGGGAAGACAATATGCGCCTTTAAATAGGCCATATCGGCCGTCTTGACCGCCTGTTGGAATAGCTGGAACTGGGTGAGCATCTCGACCTTGAGGCTGTCATCGATCTCCTGAGGAGCCGCCGAGAGGAGCGGCTGATTTACCGCTTCCAGCAGCTTTTGTTCGGTGATCGCCGAGGCTGGCCCACTGAAGTTGCACTTCTCCACGGTCTTGCTCTCAACCATCAGCGCCTGCCACTCTGCCTTGGCATCTTTGGCCATAACTGCATCGTAGTAATTCATCCCTTGCCGATCCTGGCTCTCTTCCCCTTCCAGTCGCCCGCAGAAATACGCCATCTTGCCGGTTGTGCACAGGTGAGAAACCACAAATCTGGGTTGGGCAATCCCCCCTTGATAACTGCGCCGGACCGCGTCCAGCAACGGTTTACGCTCCGCATCATAAAGGCCGACGTTTTGGCACCCGCTCGCTGCGGGTTCATCTTGAATAGTGCTATGGCATTGGGCCTGCGCCGGTGAGTCGACATAGGAGTCAAAATTGCTCACCGTCGTCCAGAAGCCTTCCGCTGACTGCTGCAATTCTCGATCGTAGACCACCGTCTTGCCGTTAATTTTGGCACTACCGCTACCATCATTGGTTTTAGCGGTGGCACAGAAATAGGCCTGCGAGCCGGAAACGCTCAGCTGTTTAACCACAAACTGGATATCGGTGGGATAACCGATATTGGCACGCATCTGATCCAGAATGACACGCCGTAGCGGATCGTTGGCATCCAGCGTCTGCCCTTGAACATAGGGGGCTAGCAACACCAGCAACAGCGCATATCTTTTCATGGGGCAAATCTCATCCTGAGCAGGCCTTACAGAGAGCGCCAGTATTGAAGCAATTTAGCCATCATTCAATAAAAAAACCCGCCGATGGCGGGTTTTGAGAAAAAGAGATGGAGCGACTTAAGCCTGATTGGCAGGAGTCACTTTACTGGCCAGGAACTCTTGTTCATAAGCCAGCGACTTTTTACGGTCGAACTGATGTTCCCATTTGGCAATCACCAAGACCGCCAGCGCATTGCCTACCACGTTCAGAGCCGTACGCGCCATATCGAGGATGCGGTCAACGCCGGCGATAAACGCCAAACCTTCCAGCGGAATACCCACGCTGCCCAAGGTCGCCAACAGCACCACAAAGGAGACACCTGGCACACCGGCAATCCCTTTTGAGGTCACCATCAGCGTCAGAACCAGAATGATCTCTTGTCCCAGCGACAGCTCAATACCGTATAGTTGTGCAATAAAGATGGCGGCAATACTCTGGTACAACGTAGAACCGTCCAGATTGAAAGAGTATCCGGTAGGCACCACGAAGCTGGTGATGGATTTTGGCGCGCCGTAGGCCTCCATCTTTTCGATAATGCGCGGCAACACGGTTTCCGAACTGGCCGTTGAGTAAGCCAGGATCAGCTCTTCTTTCAAGATGCGGATCAACGTCCAGATACGCAGGTTACACAGCCGCGCAACGGCCCCGAGAACTACCAAACCAAAAAAGGCGATGGCGAAGTAAACCAGCACCACCAGCTTGGCCAACGGCAAGAGCGAAGCAAAACCGAAGTTGGCTACCGTGACCGAGATCAGGCCAAACACCCCGACTGGGGCGTAACGCATGATCATGTGGGTCACTTTGAACATGCTCTCAGCCACCGCTTTGAACACCTTCAGCAACGGCTCTTTGGTCTCTTTCGGCAAGGAAGACAGCCCCAGCCCAAATAGCACCGAGAAGAAAATGATCGGCAACATGTCGCCTTTGACCATCGACGAGAACACGTTAGAAGGAATTAACGAAAGGATGGTGGCCACCAGGCTATGTGAGCCGCTTTGCACCTGTTCCGTCGTTTTTTCATACTGTGAGATGTCGACCGCGGTCAGCGCCGACATATCAATGCCGTGCCCGGGTTGAAAAACATTAGCCAATGTCACACCCACGACGATCGCGATGGTGGTGATCACTTCAAAATAGATAATGGTTTTCAATCCAATACGGCCCAGCTTTTTGGTATCGCCAATACCGGCAATACCGACGATCAGCGTGGAAATAACAATAGGCACCACGATCATCTTGATCAAACGAATAAAGATATCACCGGCGGGGCTCAATATATTACTGACCATCCACTCACGCGACTCTGTTTGATTATGCAGCACTGCGCCCAGGATAATACCCAATACCAACGCGATCAGGATTTGCCAGGCCAGGCTGATTTTTACATTTTTCATACCCAAAAAGTCCTCAAAGACTCCGTACCAACGTGTTAAACACACCTAGGTTCCGGAAGGAATACTTAATCATTTATTACAGGCTTATGTTTGTGAATCTCTGCGCCAACTGCCCTTGGTGTAACGCAGTATGAATCTGTACCATCTGAAGGCGGGCTTCTGCAAGCCTTGTTTCATCTCGATTTTGTCCGTTTCTCCAGCAAAAAAACAACAAACAAAAAATGAATCGCAACATAATTACTTGTTCTAAAAAACATAATTTTAGCTTGAGCGGAACAATAACCGATGAGATCGGACGATTTTTAATCCAAATAAAAGTGCGTGATTTGTCATTGCATTTGCATATTTAGTCTTAAAATATGTTTCTGCATTGTTAACAAAAGGTTTTGCAAAAGAAAATAAAGTCCTCATGTGCCCTCCTTTAACAGCTGAGACAACGCTCAATATGATTCACACAACAAATAAATGACAATAAAACAATTCATAAAACTTATTGTTTGTACTTTCAAAAAACCAACATAATAACGGCAGTAAAAAATAACCCGTCGACATATTGCAGCTAACAATTACGCTGAGTATTTATAGCAGTTATTAATAGGTTCTGATTCGCTGTAAAATATAACCTCGGCCTTATTGTTTCCTGCATCCTCAAGCCGATGCCTCACGCTTAATGTTTTTAGTTATCTAAAAACTTTTTTAACAGAAATACGCCCATTACCGTCTTTTCACCGTCAACCAAACAGTTACACAACACAATTACGACAGTAACTATTACAAATCAACATCTTCGTTGCGTGATCTGCCGCCCAAAAAAGAAACAAAGCGTCATGGCAAACTATACTTAACCATCAGTTGACATATCATTAACAATTCTAAGGAGAAAAACCATGAGCCAACTGCACAAACACGCCATTCCTTCTGCAATTGCAGATCGTGCCCTGATCAATCCGGAGCAATACCAGCAGTATTATCAACAATCTGTACAAGACCCAGCGGCATTCTGGGGCGAGCACGGCAAGATCCTCGATTGGATCAAGCCCTATACCTCAGTGAAGAACACTTCTTTCGATCCTGGTCATATCAGCATCCGCTGGTTTGAAGACGGCACCCTTAACCTGGCGGCGAACTGTCTGGACCGCCACTTGGCCGAACGCGGCGATCAAACCGCCATCATCTGGGAAGGCGACGATCCGACCCAATCGGCCAAGGTCACCTACAAGCAACTGCATCACGATGTCTGCCAGTTCGCCAACGTGCTGAAAAAGCTCGGGGTGAAAAAAGGTGATGTGGTGGCCATCTATATGCCAATGGTGCCTGAGGCCGCCGTCGCCATGCTGGCCTGTGCCCGCATTGGTGCGGTGCACTCGGTGATCTTTGGGGGCTTTTCCCCAGAAGCCGTTGCTGGCCGTATTATCGATTCCAACTCCAAACTGGTGATCACCGCTGATGAAGGGCTGCGTGCAGGCCGCGCGGTACCGCTGAAAAAGAACGTCGATGATGCACTGAAGAACCCAGGGGTGAAAAGCGTCAACAACGTGGTGGTCTTCCAACGCACCGGTAAGCCGGGCTACTGGCAAGAAGGGCGCGATCTCTGGTGGCATGAGCTGACCGAAGGCGTCTCTGCCGACTGCCCACCGGAAGAGATGAACGCGGAAGATCCGCTGTTTATCCTCTATACCTCCGGCTCAACCGGCAAACCGAAAGGCGTGGTACATACCACCGGGGGCTATCTGGTTTACGCCGCGCTGACCTTCAAATACGTCTTCGATTACCACGATGGCGACGTCTATTGGTGCACCGCCGACGTGGGCTGGGTTACCGGTCATAGCTACCTGTTATATGGCCCATTGGCCTGCGGTGCCATTACGCTGATGTTTGAAGGCGTGCCGAACTATCCAGGCGTAAACCGTCTGTCACAGGTAGTGGATAAGCATCAGGTCAATATCCTGTATACCGCACCAACGGCAATCCGCGCCCTGATGGCCGAAGGTGACAAAGCAATCGAAGGCACCAAACGCGATTCGCTGCGCATTATGGGTTCCGTGGGTGAGCCCATCAACCCAGAGGCCTGGGAGTGGTATTACAACAAGATTGGTAACGCAAAATGCCCGATCGTTGATACCTGGTGGCAAACCGAAACCGGTGGCTTCATGATCACCCCGTTACCAGGTGCTACCGAGCTGAAGGCTGGCTCCGCCACTCGCCCATTCTTTGGCGTGCAACCGGCATTGGTCGACAATATGGGCACACCGCAGGAAGGCGCCTGCGAAGGCAACCTGGTGATCACCGATTCTTGGCCGGGCCAGGCTCGAACTCTGTACGGTGACCATGACCGCTTCGAGCAAACCTACTTCTCTACCTTTAAAGGCATGTACTTCAGCGGTGACGGCGCACGCCGTGACGAAGATGGCTATTACTGGATCACGGGCCGCGTCGATGACGTGCTGAACGTTTCCGGCCACCGTCTGGGCACCGCCGAAATTGAATCCGCATTGGTATCCCACCCCAAAATTGCCGAGGCCGCAGTGGTGGGTATTCCGCATAACATCAAGGGCCAGGCGATTTATGCCTATATCACCCTGAATCATGGGGAAGAGCCAACGCCGGAACTGTATGCCGAAGTGCGCAACTGGGTGCGTAAGGAAATTGGGCCAATCGCCACGCCAGATGTTCTCCATTGGACCGACTCTTTACCAAAAACGCGGTCTGGCAAAATTATGCGGCGTATTCTGCGCAAAATTGCCGCCGGTGATACCAGCAACCTGGGGGATACCTCAACGCTGGCGGATCCGGCTGTAGTCGAAAAGCTGTTGGAAGAGAAACAATCAATGAAAGTTCCATCCTAATCCGCGCTGCCTCCGGCCGTTCGTCTGCCATGCGCAGCTGAACGGCCTGTATACCTGAAAGCTTTCAACTGCAGTAAAGCCGATCCCAGACATTTGGCTGGGATGGGCCAAGGTGGCCCGCAGAGCGCCAATTTGCCAGTTGGAAGGGTATCGCGTGGCGTACTTGTTCAATACCTATTGGAGAAACTCGGATGAATGAAGATATTTATCAAAGGATTGAAGAAAACCCGCGCTTTCAGGAGCTGGTGCAAAAGCGCAGCCGTTTCGCCTGGCTCCTGTCACTGATCACACTCGCGCTGTACGTCGGCTTTATCTTACTGATCGCCTTCGATCCTCAGTGGCTGGGAACTCCACTCGGCCCCGGATTAACCATTACCCGTGGGATCCCGGTTGGCGTGGGATTGATCGTGATTTCTTTCGTGTTAACCGGGATCTACGTTTACCGTGCCAACGGTGAATTTGATCGCCTGAATGCTGAAATCCTGCGCGAGGTGAAGCAATGAAGCGCCTACTTTCAGCTGCCACACTATTGGCCCTGCCAGGCCTAAGCCATGCCGATGCCATTGGTGGCGCAGTGCAGCGCCAACCACTGAACATCCAGGCCATCATCATGTTCCTGCTGTTCGTGGGTGCCACCCTTTACATCACCTACTGGGCTTCCAAACGTACCCGCTCTCGTCAGGATTACTACACCGCTGGCGGGCGCATCACCGGGTTGCAAAACGGTCTGGCTATCGCTGGCGACTTTATGTCTGCAGCATCGTTCCTCGGTATCTCCGCGCTGGTCTATACCTCCGGCTATGATGGGCTGATTTATTCCATCGGCTTCCTGATTGGCTGGCCAATCATATTGTTTCTGATTGCCGAGCGGCTACGTAACCTTGGCCGATATACCTTCGCCGACGTGGCCTCTTACCGCCTGAAACAGAAGCCGATCCGCTCACTTTCAGCCTGTGGTTCCCTGGTGGTGGTAGCGCTGTATCTGATCGCCCAGATGGTGGGCGCGGGCAAATTGATCCAGCTGCTATTCGGCCTCAATTATCACGTCGCCGTTGTGTTGGTCGGTATATTGATGGTGCTGTATGTCCTGTTCGGTGGCATGCTGGCTACCACCTGGGTGCAAATCATCAAGGCCGTGCTGCTGTTGGCCGGTGCCAGCTTTATGGCGCTGATGGTCATGAAATCTGTCAACTTTGACTTCAATACCCTGTTTGCCGAAGCCGTGAAAGTGCATCCGAAAGGGCTTGCCATTATGAGCCCGGGCGGACTGGTCTCCGACCCTATATCCGCCCTCTCCCTGGGTCTGGCATTGATGTTCGGGACCGCCGGTTTGCCACATATCCTGATGCGTTTCTTCACCGTTAGCGATGCCAAAGAAGCGCGTAAGAGCGTGTTCTATGCCACCGGCTTTATCGGTTACTTCTATATCCTGACCTTTATTATCGGTTTCGGTGCAATCCTGCTGGTCAGTGCCAATCCGGCCTTCAAGGATGCCAGTGGGGCATTGCTGGGCGGTAATAACATGGCGGCGGTGCATTTGGCTAACGCGGTGGGGGGTAACTTCTTCCTTGGCTTTATCTCTGCGGTGGCCTTTGCCACGATCCTGGCGGTAGTTGCCGGGCTAACCTTGGCGGGTGCTTCTGCGGTTTCTCACGATCTCTATGCCTGCGTCATCAAGAATGGCAAAGCGACCGAGCGTGATGAGCTGAAAGTTTCCAAAATCACCGTGGTGTTGCTCGGGGTGGTGGCTATCGCGCTGGGGATCCTGTTTGAGAAGCAGAACATCGCCTTTATGGTGGGACTGGCATTCTCCATTGCGGCCAGCTGTAACTTCCCAATCATCATTCTTTCCATGTACTGGTCACGCCTGACCACGCGCGGGGCAATGATCGGCGGGTGGCTTGGTCTGTTAACCGCAGTGATCCTGATGATCCTGGGCCCGACTATTTGGGTGCAGATCCTCGGCCATGCCAAACCGATTTACCCTTACGAATATCCGGCGCTGTTCTCTATGTTGGTCGCCTTTATCGGCACCTGGTTCTTCTCTGTGACCGACAATTCGTTGGTTGGGCAGCAAGAACGCGTGAAATTCCGTTCCCAGTTTGTACGTTCACAAACCGGGCTGGGGATTTCGCAGGGGAGTGCACACTAAGGTGTTGATTTGGGCTGAGGTCGACTCGGCCCTTCTGCAAAGAGTTAGCCTGCTGGGTCTTCCGGCAGGTTAATTTGTCAGATCGAGTCATACTTCCCCTCACCCTAACCCTCTCCCCCAGGAGAGGGAACCGATCGAGCCCGCTGTTTTCTCTGCGTCATACCCCATCCTTAGGCTGACTCATCACTGCCGAAGTGATATGGCTAATCAAAGGTTCCCTCTTTCCGAAGCCGCACGGGCTTATCCACGACGCCGGACTGCTCCCTCTCCCCTACACAAGTATTCAGGATGTTCTCGGTTGGTTCTCTGGGAGAGATACCGTCTTGTCGGTTATCCGGCAAGCGGTATTTCCGCATTAAATGTCTTTCCTGATTTCACCACGCCATAAGCCAGTTGCAGTAGTTTGCGCATCGCTGCACAGACTCTCTCTTTGC